>SXWY01000060.1 GCA_005789825.1 Burkholderiales bacterium
CAAAAAGAGCTCAAAGCCATGCTCGATGCGCTGGCCAAAGGCGATGAGGTGGTCACCACCGGCGGCATGCTGGGCAAGATCGAGAAGCTGGGCGACAGCCACATTGGTCTGGATGTTGGCAATGGCGTGGTGTTGCAATTGCAGCGCAGCGCTGTGATTCAAGTGTTGCCCAAGGGTACGATCAAATAAAGCCATTGCCATGAACCGTTACGCACTCTGGAAATACCTGGTCATTTTGGTGGCTGTGCTGCTGGGCAGTTTGTACACATTGCCCAACTTTTTTGGCGAAGCGCCAGCGGTTCAAGTCTCGCCAGGGCGCAGCAGTGCGAAAGTGGACCTCGATACCCAGGGCAAGGTCGAAGATGCGCTCAAAGCCGCCGGGCTCACACCGGCATTGATCAGCCTTGAAAACAATTCGCTGCGCGTGCGGTTTGACACCACCGACCAGCAACTCAAAGCCAAAGATGCGATCCAACGCACGCTCAATACCGATGCCGAGAACCCGTCTTACATCGTGGCGCTGAACCTGATCGCGCGCACCCCGACATGGCTGGGTAGCTTGCGCGCCGCGCCCATGTATTTGGGTCTCGATTTGCGCGGCGGTGTGCATTTCATGTTGCAAGTGGACATGCAAGCAGCGCTCAGCAAAAAGGCCGAAGCCACGGCGGGCGATTTGCGCACTGCGATGCGTGAAAAATCGATCCGCCACGGCGGCATTTCGCGCAACGACCAATCGATTGACATCGTATTTACCGACCCGGCTGTCGCAGCTGCTGCGACCGCCTTGATTCGTGACCAGTTTCCTGAACTGGACGCCACCACCGCGCCCTCTTCAGGAGGCGATATAGGTATCAATGCCAAGCTCAAGCCTGAAGCCGCACGCCGTGTGCAAGACCAAGCGCTGAAACAAAACATCACCACGCTGCACAACCGCATCAACGAACTTGGCGTGGCCGAGCCGGTGATACAGCAACAAGGGCTTGACCGCATCGTGGTGCAATTGCCCGGGGTGCAAGACACCGCCAAAGCCAAAGACATTTTGGGGCGCACCGCAACGCTGGAAATCCGCATGGTCGAAGAAAGCAGCGAAGCGCGTTTGGCTGAAACAGGCAGTGGCATGGTGCCTTTTGGCACCGAAAAATACCTAGACCGCAACGGTCAGGGTGTGGTGGTGAAAAAGCAAGTGTTGCTGACCGGTGAAAATCTGACCGATGCCCAGCCGGGTTTCGACAACCAAACCCAAGAAGCCGCTGTCCACCTGACGCTGGACGCCAAAGGCGCACGCATTTTCAAAGACGTGACCCGCGAAAACGTCGGCAAGCGCATGGCCATTTTGCTGTTTGAAAAAGGCAAAGGCGAGGTGGTGACGGCGCCGGTGATTCGCACAGAAATTGGTGGCGGACGGGTGCAGATTTCTGGCAGCATGAGTTCCATGGAAGCGGCCGATACCGCCTTGCTGCTGCGTGCCGGGTCACTGGCCGCGCCCATGGAAATCATCGAAGAACGCACCATCGGTCCGTCTCTCGGCGCTGAAAACATCGCCAAAGGCTTCAACAGTGTCACTTGGGGCTTTGCCGCTGTGGCTCTGTTCATGTGCATTTATTACATGTTGTTTGGTGTCATTTCAAGCATTGCGCTGGCGGTCAATTTGCTGCTCTTGGTCGCGGTGCTGTCGATGTTGCAAGCCACGCTCACACTGCCTGGTATGGCGGCGATGGCATTGGTGCTGGGCATGGCGATTGACGCCAATGTGCTGATCAATGAACGGGTGCGCGAAGAACTGCGCAACGGTGCGGCGCCGCAAACCGCCATCCACACCGGCTATGACCGTGCCTGGTCCACCATTTTGGATTCCAACGTCACCACCTTGATCGCCGGCTTGGCTTTGCTGGCCTTTGGCTCTGGTCCGGTGCGTGGGTTCGCGGTGGTGCATTGCTTGGGTATCCTCACCAGCATGTTCTCGGCGGTGTTTTTCTCACGCGGCTTGGTCAACCTTTGGTATGGCCGACAAAAACGTTTGCAATCGGTGTCGATTGGCACGGTGTGGCGCCCCGACGACCTGACCCGCAAAACCATTGAAGGCGCCAAGGGCGACTGACCCACACCACCGTCTGTCGCTGCGCAAGCGCGTTTGACGAACAAGGAAATAGCATGGAATTTTTCAAAATCAAACGCGACATACCGTTCATGCGCCATGCGCTGATTTTCAACGCAGTGTCATTCATCACTTTTTTTATGGCGGTGTTTTTTCTCTTCAGCAGAGGTTTGCATTTGTCGGTTGAATTCACAGGTGGCACGCTGATGGAAGTCAGCTTCAGCCAACCGGTGGCACTCGACCCGATGCGCGAACGTATTGCTGCTTTGGGTTACACCGATGTGCAAGTGCAGCACTTTGGCTCGGCGCGCGATGTGCTGATCCGCATGCCTGCAGCCAAAGGGGCGACTGCCACCGAACAAAGTGCACGTGTGATGGCCGCGCTCCAACAAAACGACACGCAGGCCACGCTCAAGCGCACCGAATTTGTCGGTCCGCAAGTGGGCGATGAACTGGCGATCGATGGTTTGAAAGCATTGGCCTTCGTAGTGGTGGGCATCATGATTTACCTCGCCATTCGTTTCGAATGGAAATACGCGGTCGCAGGCATCATTGCCAACTTGCATGATGTCATCATCATTCTGGGCTTTTTCGCCTACTTCCAATGGGAGTTTTCTTTGCCCGTGCTGGCCGCTGTATTGGCTGTGCTGGGTTATTCGGTGAACGAATCGGTGGTGATTTTCGACCGGGTGCGGGAGAACTTTCGGCGCTTTCGCAAAATGAGCACGGTTGAAATCATCGACAACGCGATCACTTCCACCATCAGCCGCACCATCATCACGCACGGCAGCACCCAGTTGATGGTGCTGTCTATGTTGCTTTTTGGTGGCGCGACTCTGCACTACTTTGCGCTGGCTTTGACCATCGGTATCTTGTTTGGTATTTATTCGTCGGTGTTTGTGGCAGCCGCCATTGCCATGTGGCTGGGTATTCGCCGCGAAGATTTGATCAAGGTGGTGAAAAAAGACGGCCCGGAAGAAGACCCGAACGATCCGAATGCGGGAGCAGTGGTTTAAGCGCAGTCACCGTGCTCAATGGGCCAAACGGTCTTGGTTGTCGTCACACAATTCATCGAGCACCAACGCATCTGGCTCAATGCCAGCACTCCAAAACACCATCAGCACGATGATTTTCAAATCGTCCAAGCCCACAGGGTGATCGGTCACGGCCATGGCGCGGTCCACCACGATTTCACGCATTTGCGCTGACATGATGCCCGCGTTTTCTAAAAAGGTGACAAAGCCCAAACCTTCAGCACCCAAGTGTTTTTGCTCGGCTTCGGAATACACCCGCATACTCAGCGGGGATTGCGCATAGGCAGATGGAACGCGTTGCGGGTGCAGCTGAATCAAGTCCGCGTGTTGAGCAGCGCTGTTGAGTCCCGCCAACCAAGACAAAGCTTGTTGAATTTCTTCGGCGTCAAATCCTGCAGCACTGAGTTTGCGACCCAGAAGCGGCAATTCGGGACAAACGTCACCACGCCAGTAGTGTTCGTACACGTATACGAGGACATCGAACATGGCTGCAATATAACCGTTTTCAAAAACACGGGAACAACCGCATGTGTGCATGGTTTTTTAACCCGCATATCTGGCCTGTGTTGCTAGCAATCAATACAGCCGTTGGTACCCACCCCCTGGCATGGCCGCCACGCGGTTGCTGTCTTGCAATTGTTGCAACGCCATCAAAGCATCTTCCAGAGTAAGCCCAGTTTGCAACAACAACGATTCAAAGTGTTGAGGTTCATGACCCAGCGCTTTGCACACCGCTTGCTGATGGGGGTCTGTCGGCAAATTGTCTGGGGAAGCTTTTGCAAGATCGCGCAGACCTTGGGTGATAAACGGCAATTCCTCCAAAACATCTTGCGCGTTTTCAACCAGCTTGGCGCCTTGCCGAAGCAGCGCATGGCAACCGCGCGACAACACCGAATGGATAGACCCGGGGATGGCGAAAACTTCTTTGCCTTGCGACAGCGCCAAATCTGCCGTGATCAGTGAACCCGATTTCAACGCCGCTTCCACCACCAACACACCATGGCTCAAACCTGCAATCAAACGATTTCGTCGCGGGAAATGGTGCGGCAATGGCGGTGTGCCCGGCGGCAATTCGCTCAGCAACCAACCGTGTTGCGCCACTTGCCTGGCCAAGCTGTGGTTTTGCCGTGGGTAGACGCGATCTAAGCCTGTACCCACCACAGCGACCGTGGCACAACGGTGGTTGCTGGCGCACTCCAATGCCCCGTGGTGCGCGGCTGCGTCGATACCCATGGCCAACCCCGAGACAATGCAACAACCCGACTGTTGCAGCTCGTTGGCAAAACGGCGCGCGTTTTCTTTGCCCTGCGGCGTGGGATTGCGACTGCCCACCACCGCCACGCCCTGCCAGCAGGCTTGTTGCAACTGGCCCTGTGCGTACAACACCAACGGTGGTTCCTCTATGTCGCGCAGACTGGCGGGATAACGTGGGTGGTCCCAAGTCCAAACCTCTTGCTGCATACTTGGCAGGGTTTGCGCCAGCCAAGCTTGGGTGCGCGCACACACCGCTTCCCACTCTGGCGGAATGCGCTGCAAAGAATGCGCCTGTGCCTCCGAAACAAACCGCTGCAACGCTGAAACAGGTTGCGCAAAGACCGCGCTTGGGTGACCAAATTCGCGAACCAATGTGTGCTTCGTTTGTGTACCTGACAAAGAAGTCATGTCCAAGCGCAACCAGTCGCGCCAGTGGCTGTGCCCCTGGTGGTCGTCGACGTGATCTGGGTGTGAAGAACTGTCCATTGAAATCCATCCCGCAGCTGTTTGCCGCAAGCTTAGGCAGACCGACGCACGAGCGGAAAACCGCCACTGCTTTTTTATGAAACCGTTGCGCGCCTGCGGGGTTTTCAAAAAAGCGACAATAAGGGCATGGCTTTACTACCCATTCTGTCTTACCCCGATCCACGACTGCATACCGTCGCCAAACCTGTTGCAGTGGTCGATGAGCGCATACGCGCATTGGCTGCTGACATGCTCGAGACCATGTACGACGCCAAGGGCGTGGGATTGGCCGCTACCCAAGTCAATGTGCACGAACGCATGCTGGTGCTGGATGTCTCTGAAGAACGCAATCAACCTCAGGTGTTGATCAATCCCGAGTTGGTGTGGGCCAGCGAAGACCGGGTTAAGAATGAAGAAGGTTGTTTGTCAGTCCCCGGCATATTCGACGGTGTGGAAAGACCGGCTCGGGTCAAGGTACAGGCACTCAACGAACAGGGCGAATCCATCACCATAGAAGCCGATGGTTTGCTGTCCATATGCATCCAACATGAAATGGACCATTTGATGGGCAAAGTCTTTGTCGAGTACTTGTCGGTACTCAAACGCATGCGCATCAAAAGCAAATTGCTCAAAGCCCAACGCGAACTCGAGCGCTGATTCATGCGCTTGGTTTTCGCCGGAACCCCGGAGTTTGCGCGCACGGCGCTCGCTGCAGTACATGCGGCGGGACACGACATCGCTTTGGTCATGACACAACCTGACCGGCCCGCCGGGCGGGGCATGAAGCTACAAGCCTCTGCGGTCAAACAATACGCCATCGAACACCAGTTACCGTTGATCCAACCGGCGAGCTTGCGTCTGGATGGCAAGCACGCCGCAGACGCATTGCAGGCTCAGCAAACCATCGCAGACAGCGGCGCGCAAGCCATGGTGGTGGTGGCCTACGGTTTGTTGTTGCCCGATTGGACTTTGCACAGCGTGCCGCTGGGTTGCTTGAATATCCACGCGTCGCTGCTGCCACGTTGGCGCGGTGCTGCACCCATACAACGCGCCATCGAAGCCGGTGACAAAGAAACCGGTGTGTGCATCATGCACATGGACGCCGGATTGGACACTGGGCCGGTGCTGATGCGAGAAAGCCTGGCTATCGCCGACACAGACACAAGCACCCATCTGCACCACAAATTAGCCGTATTGGGTGCGCGTTTGATTGTGGACACGCTGGGTTCGTTCTCTCAGCTCAACGCCCAAGTGCAATCCACCGAAGGCGTGACCTACGCTGCCAAAATTTTGAAAGAAGAAGCGCTGATCGATTGGCGCCAGCCCGCCAGCGTTTTGTCGCAACGCATTCGGGCGTTTGACCCATTTCCTGGCGCACACACCGTGCTTAACCAGCAAACACTCAAAGTCTGGTCCGCATCCGCACTGACCGATTACACCCACGCAACACCTGGCACCGTGCTGCGTTTGCATGCTGACGCACTGGATGTGGCTTGTGGGCAAGGCGTGCTGCGTATTCACCAGTTGCAAAAACCCGGTGGCAAGCGCATTAGCGCCGCTGAGTTTTTACACAGCCAGCCCGTGACCGTTGGTTGGGTTTTGGGCGAGGCGTGCCACTGAACGATGTTTTTTGATCCCGCCAACTTTCGCCATCCGGCATTTCGCCAAGGCATGGTCGACACCCTCAAGGTAGCCCCCGGTATTTGGGCTTGGGGTTTGATGACCGGTGTGGCCATGGTGCAAGCGGGCCTGGGTCCCGCCATGTCGACGCTGATGACCTTGCTGGTCTATGGCGGCAGCGCGCAACTGGCAGCCATTCCGCTGTTGGGAGCAGGCGCACCCGCTTGGGTGATATTGGCCACCGCGTTTTGCGTGAATTTGCGTTTTGCGGTGTTCAGTTTGCATTTGCGCCAATACATGATGGCATGGCCTCGCTGGCAACGTTTGTCCATTGGCTATTTCATCGCCGACCTGAACTATGTGCAATTTGTTGAACGCTACCCCCAACCCGCCACCCACCCTGACGATCAGCGCAGCGAAATGGCGTATTTGTGCGGCAACTGTTTTTTGAACTGGATAGGTTGGCAAGTCGCGAGCTTGATGGGCATTGTGTTGGCAGCGCAAATACCCTTGCAATGGGGCTTGGGCTTTGCCGGCGTATTGGCATTGGTCGGCATCTTGTGTTCCCTGAGTCAGTCGCGCATGCGGGTGATTTCACTGGCGGTCTCAGGCACTGCCGCGGTGGCTGCGTTTGCGCTGCCCTTGCGTTTGAATATTCTGGTGGCCATCGCCGCTGCGGTGGCCGTCTGCTTGTTGATCGAACGCACATCGCTGGCGGACAAAAAGGCCAACTCCTGATGGAATGGTCAGATGCGTTCATCGCCGTGGGCTTGGGTGTCATCACGCTGGTGACGCGGTGTTTTTTCTTCATCTCCCAACGAGAACTGCCGTTTCCTGCATGGGCGCAACGCGGCTTGCAGTACGCGCCCATCGCCGCGCTTACCGCCGTGGTGGTGCCTGAGATTGTGGTGAGCCATGGCGCTTTGGTAACCACTTGGATGGACGCGCGATTGTTTGGCGCTGCTGCAGGTGCCAGTTTTTATTTCTACAAGCGCGGACAAGGCCAGGCCGTGCTGGGCACCATCATCGTCGGCATGGCGGTGTATTTGCCGCTGCATATTGGTTTGGGTTGGTGAATATTCCTACGTGCAAGCGCACCGCACTCCAAGCGCTGTCTCCAAGTAGTTTTCATATAGAACCCGCTCCACACCCCCTCCGCCTAAAATGCCACAAAACATCCACACGGAGACAAACCCCATGCAAATCATCCGCTTCGCCGATCTGTGCGCACAGGGCCAAGCCCGTGGCAAGCGCGTGTTCATCCGCGCTGACTTGAATGTGCCGTTCGACGATCATGGCCATATTTCCGAAGACACGCGTATCCGTGCGTCGGTACCCGCGATCCAAATGGCGCTGGACGCCGGGGCTGCGGTCATGGTCACTTCGCATTTGGGTCGCCCCAGCGAAGGCGCGTTCAAGCCCGAAGACTCCCTGGCACCGGTGGCCAAACGTTTGGCCGAATTGCTGGGCCGCGATGTGCCTTTGGTGGCTGATTGGGTTGACGGCGTGTCGGTTGCCGCCGGTCAGGTGGTGATGCTGGAAAACTGCCGGGTCAATGTGGGCGAAAAGAAAAACAACGAATCGCTGGCCAAACAAATGGCGGCGTTGTGCGACATCTTTGTGAACGACGCATTTGGCACCGCACACCGCGCCGAGGGCACGACCTACGGCATCGCGCAGTTCGCTGCCATCGCTTGTGCCGGACCTTTGCTGTCCGCTGAAATCGATGCCATCACCCAAGCCTTGGCTGCACCCAAGCGCCCCCTGGCCGCCATCGTGGCAGGCTCCAAGGTCAGCACCAAGCTCACTATTTTGCAAGCGCTGTCGCGCAATGTGGACCAATTGATCGTCGGCGGCGGCATTGCCAATACCTTCATGCTGGCGGCGGGTTTGAAGATCGGCAAAAGCTTGGCCGAACCCGACCTGATCGGTGAAGCCAAAGCCGTCATCGACGCCATGAAGGCGCGCGGTGCCGAGGTGCCGATTCCCACCGATGTGGTGTGCGCCAAAACCTTTGCGGCGAACGCGCAGGCCACGGTGAAAAAAGCCACTGAAGTGGCCGACGACGATTTGATTTTGGACATCGGCCCAGACACCGCCACGCGCTTGGCCACGCAACTCAAAGCCGCCGGCACGATTGTGTGGAACGGCCCAATGGGTGTGTTTGAGTTTGATGCATTTGAAAACGGCACCAAAGTGGTGGCGCATGCGATTGCCGAATCTTCTGCGTTCAGTATCGCCGGTGGTGGCGACACGTTGGCGGCGATTGCCAAATACGGCATCGAAGCCCAGATCGGTTACATCTCGACAGGCGGTGGCGCGTTCTTGGAAGTGCTGGAAGGCAAAACCTTGCCCGCGTTTGAAATACTGATGAAGCGCGCAGCTTGAACCGCATGCAGTGAAAGCTCAGGGCACCGCAAACTTTTCCTTACATCTATTGAGGATGTAAAACTTGAAAAAGAGTTTGTCTTGACCTGTTTTGTCTTTGGCAAATGCCCACAGCTGCTCAATCACCCAGGTTTGGACCTGCCGGTTGATCGCATCTGCTTCCATGTTGTCTGCTTGGACAGGGATATTTTGCAAAGCCTGGGTTTTGAATGCATCGTGCTTGGCTTGCATCTCTTGCAAACGTTTCGCTTGCTCACCAGGGTTGTCTCTGGTTTGGTGATTCATCAACTTGAGCGCGTCGCTGTAACGCTCTGTTTGCGACGCAAACTGGGTGCCCGCGGCGGCGCATGAACTGCGCGCTAAGGCGATGGGGTCTGGGCTGTTTTGAGCAAACAAGACATTCGCACCAGCCAACCACAGCAAAACCGCAGCCAGTGATCGTGCAAAGATGGGATGCATCAGGCCGCTGTCAAAGCGGGCAGGCTGGTGGCGCGTCCCTTGTAATCCGTCCAGCACTGGCGTGTGAAGTCGTACAGCTTGCAAGAACGGGCGGTCTGGAAATACCAGCGCCAAGAAAACTGTTGCACGATGATGCGCCCGGGCAAGAGGTTTTCCAATTTGGACTGGGCCTGTTTGAGCCGGTACAAGGGAATGCTCATGTCCACGTGGTGCGCAGTGTGCTCCATGATGTGGTGCATCAGCGAGCCGATGTTGAACGGAAAAGTCAAATGCACGGTGGTCGAGACAAAAGGCTGGGCTTTGGCCCAAGCGCTGCGGTCGTCATGCCAAGACACTTTCACATGGGTATGGTGCACATACACCACAAAACCAATCATGGCACACCAAAACAAAAAGGGCACCACCACACTGAACAACAACACCCAAGCGACGTTTTGTTGGGTGGCCAAGGCAGCAGCAACCATGCTGCCGACCCACAAAGCGGCAAACCCGGTGATCAACCAACTGTCGCGGGTGAATATAGGGCGGCGAGTCGGCATTTCTTTGGCGTTGGGAAACACCATTTTTTTCCACCAAATTTCGATCATGTAGTACAGGCCGGGGGCCCAACCACTGCGGTAAGCGCGGTCTAACAATCGTCCGGCAAAAGATAACTTGGCATACTCTTCGCGGGTCAGCGGCGCCCACACAAAATCAAAACCCTTCAAATTGGTGTAGCCATGGTGAACCACGTTGTGGCCGATGTCCCACAAACTGAAGGTAGTCAACGATGGCAGAAACGCGATGCGGCCCACCCATTTGTTGAGACCGCGGTGCGGTGTCAGGCTTTGGTGGCAAGCATCATGGCCGATGATGAACAAACGCCCGATGGTGAAACCCATGGCCACGGCACACAATAACTTGGCCCACCAGGCTTCCAGCAAAACGGTACCTGCCAGAAAACTGGCCCACACCGCATAGTCGAGCACCAACAATGCCATGGCGCGCACAGTGACTCTTTCAGACAAAGGCACCAGCCACTCACGGATCACCTTGCGGTGTGGCATCGGTTGCTCAAGGGGGATAGGTTGTTCGGTCAGGTTCATAAGTCAGGCAAAAGGCACCTAAAAAGGCAAGTGCGCTGAGTCTTGCGCCGCTTTGGGGCAACTGCTCAGTTCGAAACCGATTGTAGCCAACCCTGACTCAAACCGACCTTACCCCTACCAGCGCTCGGGTAAGCGCTTGCAAACCCTGTAAACACGGTCACGCTCACGCACCACATACCCGCCGATGATGAGTTCTTTCATGATCCGGCTGACCATTTCCCGGCTGCAACCAATGTGTTGGGCGATTTGGGCATGGGTCATCGGTTGGCGGCGCATGTCACTGTGGGGGTCGATAACATGGTCAAAGTGACCTTGCAACAAAGCAATCAAGCGGCTGTAGGCGTCTGAAAAAAGCGCCCGGCGTGTGGTTTCGGTGGCCAAGCGCACCCGTTGCAAAGCCATTCTCAGCAAATCCATGGCCATGGCCGGTGTGTGCTGAATAACAGCCAAGGCTGATTCGCGTGACACCACCACGCAAACCACTGGGGTCAGCGTGATCACGTTTGCACAATGCGGGCCGCCATCCAAAGCCGCAGCCCCCACCAATTGACCAGCACCCCACAACGACAAAGTGATTTCGCGCGGCCTGCTGTCGTTCGACATGCTGAACTCGCGCAAGCGCCCGGCCGCCACCAAATAGAGTTGATGCCCAATATCACCCTGCTGAATCAATAACATGTGTTTGCGGTAATGCCGCACTTGGCCTTGGCGCGCCAGTGTCAACAAGCCGGGTTGTTGGGTGGCGGCCCAAAGCTTGTCAATGTTCAGCATGTGTGTTTTCATGCTGCCCACTGTAGTCAGCCCGCCGAGGATGGTGACCAAGTGTGAGTGACAATTTTTGCAAACCAAACTTGCGAAATATTCACACATTCGCAAATTTTTTGAACCCATTGGTCATCATGGGCATGTGACAATGCAAGCTTGTTTTTTGGGAAATCCATGCCACAACACGCCACCAAAATCGTCGCCACGCTGGGGCCGGCTTCCAGCGACCCCACCGTTCTTGAAGCCATGATCCGCGCCGGCGTGAATGTGGTCCGACTCAATTTCAGCCATGGCAAGGCGCAAGACCATGTTGACCGAGCCACGCTGGTGCGAGAGGCCGCCAAACGCGCCGGTCGCGTCGTGGCCATCATGGCCGACTTGCAGGGTCCCAAAATCCGCGTCGGCAAATTCGCCGAAGGCAAAGTGATGTTACAAGCCGGTGCCGCGTTTGTGCTGGACGCCTCGCGCACCGCGCCCGGGGATATCCAAGGCGTAGGCTTGGATTACAAAGAACTTCCGCGCGACGTCAAAGCCGGCGACCTGCTGCTGCTCAACGATGGGCTGATCGTGTTGACCGTGAGCAAAGTCGAAGGCGAAAAGGTGCACACCGTGGTGCAAATGGGCGGCGAACTCTCCAACAACAAAGGCATCAACAAACAAGGCGGCGGGCTGACCGCGCCCGCATTGACCGGCAAAGACATGGAAGACATCAAAACCGCCATGTCGTTCCAAGCCGACTATGTGGCGGTCAGCTTTCCAAAAAACGCCACCGACATGGAAATGGCCCGCCAACTGTGCAATGTTGCGGCTGAACCCTACAAACACAAACCAGGGCTGATCGCCAAAATCGAACGCTTCGAAGCCATTCCGCATCTGGAGGAAATTTTGCGTGCGTCTGACGGCATCATGGTCGCGCGTGGCGACTTGGCCGTCGAAGTCGGCAATGCCGCAGTGCCCGCTTTGCAAAAGCGCATGATCAAACTCGCGCGTGAAATGGACAAGGTCACCATCACGGCCACGCAAATGATGGAGAGCATGATCACCAACCCGGTGCCGACCCGGGCCGAGGTCAGCGATGTGGCCAATGCGGTGCTCGATGGCACCGACGCGGTCATGCTGAGCGCAGAAACAGCGGTTGGCAAATACCCGCTCGAAACCGTGCAACAAATGGTGCAAATTTGCCGTGCCGCAGAAGACGCTGAAGAGATCGCGCTGGACGCGGATTTCACGGGCAAAACATTCACTTACATCGACCAGACCATCGCCATGGGCGCATTGTTCACGGCACACCACCTGGGTGCCAAAGCCATTGTGGCGTTGACCGATTCCGGCTCCACGCCTTTGTGGATGAGCCGCCACCGCATACACATTCCTATTTATGCACTGACCGCGCGGGAAACCACACAACGTCGCATGGCGCTCTACCGCAATGTGCATGCTTTGCTGATGGACACCAGCACCGACCGCGACACCGCTTTGCACGAAGCCGAGCAACACCTGAGCACGCGCGGTATCGTCAACAGCGGCGATGTCTATGCCATCACTTGCGGCGAACCCATGGGCTCGCCAGGAGGCACTAACATGCTGAAAATTTGCAAAGTCGGCTGACCTCGATCACCCTCGTTTTATCCTTACAGGAAGTACCCCATGGCACTGGTTTCTATGCGCGAGCTGCTTGACCATGCAGCACAACACCACTACGGCATTCCCGCATTCAACGTCAACAATCTAGAGCAAGTGCAGGCGGTGATGTCTGCGGCCGATGAAGTCGGTGCACCGGTCATATTACAAGCCAGTGCTGGTGCACGCAAATACGCCGGCGAGTCTTTCATCAAACACCTGATACAGGCTGCGGTAGAGGCTTATCCGCATGTGCCTTTGGTGATGCACCAAGACCATGGCCAAAGCCCCATGGTGTGTCGCAGCGCGATAGAACTCGGCTTCACCTCGGTGATGATGGACGGCAGCTTGGAAGGCGACGGCAAAACCATCGCCAGTTATGACTACAACCTCAGTGTGACCAGCGAAGTGGTGCAAATGGCGCACAAGCTGGGCATCACGGTTGAAGGTGAACTCGGTTGTTTGGGTTCGCTAGAAACCATGAAAGGCGACAAAGAAGACGGCCACGGCACCGACGCCACCATGACCCGCGAACAGTTGCTGACCGATCCGGAGCAAGCCGCCGATTTTGTCAAGCGCACCCAGCTCGACGCACTCGCCATTGCCATTGGTACCAGCCATGGCGCCTACATATTCACCCGCAAGCCCACGGGCGACATTTTGGCCATGGACCGGATTCAAGCCATCCATCAACGCATACCGAACACGCATTTGGTCATGCACGGCTCATCCAGCGTGCCGCAAGACTTGCTGGCGAAAATTCGCCAATTTGGCGGCGACATGAAAGAGACCTACGGCGTGCCGGTCGAGGAAATCCAAAAAGCCATTCAATTGGGTGTGCGCAAAATCAACATCGATACCGATATCCGTTTGGCCATGACCGCTGCGGTGCGCCAGTTTTTGTTTGAAAACCCCGACAAATTTGACGCCCGCGAATGGCTCAAGCCCGCGCGTGAAGCGGCCAAGCAAATTTGCAAGCAACGCTATTTAGAGTTCGGTTGTGAAGGGCAAGGCAGCAAAATCAAAGCCACACCGCTGCCCATGATGGCGGCCAAATACCAGCAAGGCATGTTGGCGCAAAGCGTCCACTGATGCCCCCGTGTATGCAGTAGCGGGCTTAGCCAGCAGGCATGTGCTTTGCGACTAATTCGCCACAAAACTTTGTGACATCGGTGCAAGCACACATTCGCTGTAACGGGCCCCTTCATTCACCACAAACTGTTTGAATGCCAAATGAACGCCGGACAAAACGCTGTCACGCCGGTGTATGAAACACCAATCGATGTATTTGGGCATGTCGACCATGTCGAGCACGGCCATCAACCCAGACTTGATCTCGGTCTGACACACATGCGCGGACAAAAAGCTGATGCCCATGCCATGCATCACCGCTTGTTTGACCGCTTCGTTGGTTGACATTTCCAGACTTTTTCGCAACGGCATGTTTTTGGCCTGCAGTATTTGCTCAAAAAAAATCCGCGTGGCTGAACCACGCTCGCGAAAAATCACATCGCTGTGTTGCAACGCATCCCAAACCACCTGCTGACGTCCGACCAGCGGATGCGCCACGGGTGCCACCATGACATGCGGATGCCGGGCGAAATGCACCGCCTCTAGCTCGGCGTCCGACGGCGGGTAGCCGGTGATGGCGATGTCCAAGCGGTGGTTCAACAGCATTTCCAAAATTTCGGAACGCCGCGCCACCGTGAGCTTGAGCAACACCTCTGGAAATTGCGCATGAAAGGCTTTGAGCATGCGCGGCACAAAGTAATGGGCCGGCGACACCACCGCCAGATGCAACAAACCGCGTGGCCATTGCGTGGCTGGCACATGGGCGGGTTTGTCACGCCACACAAACGCGTCTGACGCGGCTTGCACCTGCGCATGTATCAAGCGGGCGTGTTGCAGCAGCACCGCCCCCGCCTCTGTCAGTTGCTTTCTGCGGTGCGGGTCAAACAGCATCACTTGCAAATCTTCTTCCAACTGACGCACCACGCGCGACACCGCTGGCTGGGTCATTTGCAAATCCTCGGCTGCCTTGGTGAAGCTTCCCAACCGAGCAACCGCCTCGAAAACCCTGACATGGCGCAAATTCCACAGACCGTCCATTGATCGCCTCCTTGCCGAATTAATCAGTACTTACCCTAGGCTGTCGCTTGCCGTGACGGCCATTCAGCCAACAGCAGGGTCATTGCTCGCAACGAAACCATTTCTATGACTTTTTTATATAGCGAACATGATTTTAGGGATCTTTGATAATTCTTAAGCGTTCATAAAATTTGTCGCATACCTACTGTATTTTTGCCATGTCAATCGCCTCTCATCCCCCCCGTTTTCCCACATGGAATGACCCAAGCGCCGCCGGCCTCGATGCACCGCAACTGTTGCTCTATCGCTCCAACCTGCTGGGTTCAGACCTGCGCATCACCAACTATGGTGGCGGCAACACCAGCGCCAAGATTTGGCAAACCGACCCCCTGAGCGGCGAGTCGGTGGAAGTGCTGTGGGTCAAGGGCTCGGGTGGCGATGTGGGCTCCATGAAGCTCGACGGTTTCGCCACGTTGTGGATGGACAAATTGCGCCGCCTGAAAAAGCTCTACCGGGGCTTGGCCCACGAAGACAGCATGGTCGACTACTTGCCGCATTGCACCTTCAACCTCAATCCACGCGCCGCCTCGATCGACACCCCTTTGCATGCGGCATTGCCCTATGCCCATATCGACCACATGCACCCAGATGCGGTGATCGCGATTGCAGCCATGGAGAACTCGCAGCGCATCACGCAAACCGTGTTTGACGGTCAAGTCGGCTGGCTGCCTTGGTTGCGCCCAGGCTATGAGTTGGGCCAACAACTGGCCGCCTATGACGCCGCGCATCCCGGTTTGCGCGGCATTGTGCTGGCCGGCCATGGGTTGTTCAGTTGGGGCGACACCTCGAAGTCGTGCTTTGAAAACACCGTGGGTTTGATCGAACGCGCACAAAACTGGTTGCACAAAGAGCGCGCGGAACGACAAGTCAAAGTGTTTGGCGGCACCCGTTTTGACACCTTGCCCGCGTCTGAAAGCGCTGCAACCCTCCACAAACTGCTGCCATTGCTCCGAGGACTGGCCAGCAAAGACAGCCCCAAATTGCTGCACCTCAACACTTCCGATGAGGTGCTGGCATTTGTCAATTCCCATGAACTGACTGAATTGGCCCACATGGGCACGTCATGCCCTGACCATTTTTTGCGCACCAAAATCCGCCCGCTGATCATTCCCGAAGATTTGTACGGCTTGCCGCAAGAAGTGCTCAAAGCGAAGCTGGCCGATTTGATCGGCGGCTATTGCAACGACTACGCAGCTTATTACGACCGCTGCAAACGCCCGGGCAGCCCCGCCATGCGTGACCCCAACCCGGTGGTGGTGTTGCTGCCGCGCATTGGCATGGTGACGATGGCCAAAGACAAATCCACCGCCCGCATTGCAGGCGAGTTTTATGTCAACGCCATCAATGTCATGCGCGAGGCCCATGGCTTGGACCGCTATGTCGGACTGCCCGAACAAGAAGCTTTCGACATTGAATATTGGTTGCTTGAAGAGGCCAAGTTGCAGCGCATGCCCAAACCCAAACCTTTGGTCGGCAAAGTGGCGCTGGTCACAGGCGCGGCAGGTGGCATTGGCAGCAGCATTGCCCAGCGCCTGTTGAGCGATGGCGCTTGTGTGGTGTTGACCGACATCGCCCCCAATGCTTTGCAAGACGCCCAAGCCAAGCTCGCGGCGCGTTTCGGCAAAGACAGTGTGCACGCGGTGGTGTGCGATGTCACCCAAGAAGACAGCGTTAAAGAAGCCTTTGCCGCTGCCGTGTTGGCATTTGGCGGGCTGGATGTGTTGGTCAGCAATGCAGGCATTGCCTCCGCTGCGCCCCTCGAAGACACCACACTCGATTTGTGGAACCTCAACCAAAACATTTTGGCCACCGGCTATTTCTTGGTCAGTCGCGAAGCTTTCCGCTTGATGAAGGCCCAAGCCACCGGTGGCTCCATGGTGATGATCGCCAGCAAAAACGGCATGGTGGCCAGCAACCAAGCGACGGCATATTGCGCAGCCAAAGCCGCTGAAATTCAGCTCAGCCGCAGCATCGCGCTCGAAGGTGCGCCACTCGGGATTCGCTGCAACGTGGTCAATCCCGATGCGGTGATTCGCGGCTCAAAAATTTGGTCTGGCAAATGGAGCCAAGAACGCGCGGCGGCCAACCAAATCGCAGAGGCTGACCTAGAGGCCTTCTACCGCGACCGCAGCATGCTCAAACGCAGCGTCTATCCCGAAGACATCGCCGAAGCCACCTACCACTTTTGTGCCGAGCACCTGAGCGGAAAAAGCACAGGAAACATTTTGAATGTCGATGCCGGCAACTTGGCTGCATTCACCCGCTAATACCTGCACGCACCATTGACAAAGGCATTGACATGACTGCCATCAACACCGAACTGATCGCCGCCCAAAACCAGGCCACGCAGGCAACGTTTGACAAAGATTTCGCCCATTTGACAGAGCAACTCCTGCGCCGCGGCATAGACATTCAGCAGATCTGCGCGCAAGTGGCGCAATTTGGCGTGGCCATTCCGAGTTGGGGTGTGGGCACGGGCGGCACGCGCTTCGCCCGCTTTCCCGGACCCGGCGAACCACAACATGTGTTCGACAAAATCCAAGACTGCGGTGTGATCCACCAACTCACCCGGGCCACACCTAGCGTGTCATTGCACATACCGTGGGACACCTGCAGCGATTGGGGCGAACTGCGCGACGCCGCCCAAGCAGCCGATCTGACATTTGACGCAATCAACTCCAACACGTTCTCCGACCAAGACGGGCAAGCGCACAGCTACAAATTCGGCAGCTTGTCGCACACCGATGCCGCCACTCGGGCCCAAGCGGTCGCGCACAACGTGGAATGCATTGAAATTGGCCAACGACTGGGCTCCAAGGCTTTGACCGTGTGGGTGGGCGATGGCAGCAATTTTCCGGGTCAACAACATTTCCGCCGCGCGTTTGACCGGTATATGGACAGCGCCCGCCAAATTTACCAAGCACTGCCCGACGACTGGTTGATGTTTTTGGAACACAAAATTTGCGAACCGGCGTTCTACAGCACCGTGATTCAAGATTGGGGTTCGAGCCTGATGGCAGCCCAAGCTTTGGGAGACAAAGCGCAGTGTTTGGTAGACCTCGGACACCACGCACCCAATGTCAACATCGAAATGATTGTGGCCCGCTTGATTGCTGCTCGCAAATTGGCAGGCTTTCATTTCAACGACAGCAAATACGGAGATGACGATTTGGACGCGGGCAGTGTCTCGCCCTACCGGTTGTTTTTGGTGTTCAACGAACTGGTCGCTGCAGCGCATGAGCAAGTGCCAGCGTTTCAACCGGCCTACATGCTGGACCAAAGCCACAACGTCACCGACCCGATAGAAAGCCTCATGTCCAGCGCGATCCAATGCCAGCGTTCCTACGCCCAAGCATTGCTCGTCAACCGCCAAGCGCTGGACGACGCACAACAGGCCAATGACGCATTGCTGGCCACACAGCTTCTCAAAGCCGCTTTTCAAACCGATGTCGAACCGATTTTGCAAAAAGTTCGGCGCGACGCCGGTGCCGCCGCCGACCCATTGAACACTTACCGCAGCAGTGGTTACAGACAGCGCATGGCCGTCAAGCGGCCTGCGGCGGGTCGCTCAAGCGGCATTGTGTGACAGGACTTGAGCGCGAGTTCCAGGGGGTTCGTCGCTCTGTTGTTTGTTTCATCCCCCAACACCACACCCATCCATTCAAGGAGACATTTCATGAAAACAAAACTTGCCGTGGCAGCCGCCATGATGATCGGATTGGCCCAACCTGTGTTGGCTGCTGACAAAATTGCATTGGTGGTCAAAGCACTGGGTATCGGGTTTTTCGATGCCACCCACCAAGGCGCATTGGAAGCCGCCAAAGAGCTGGGTAATGTAGAAATCATTTATACCGGCCCCGCCAAAGCCACGGCTGAGGGACAAATTGAAGTCATCAACAGCCTGATCGCACAAAAAGTCAAAGCCATTGTGGTGTCTGCCAACGACCCGGATGCACTGGTGCCTGTTACCAAAAAAGCCATGCAACGTGGCATCAAAGTGATCTCCTTTGACTCGGCCATCAGCAAAGACGGGCGCATGATGCATTTGGCACCATCGAACAATGCTTTGATTGGTGAAAAACTGGTCAAGATGACCGAAAAGTCGATTGGCAAAACCGGTGAAATCGCCGTGCTCTCTGCCACAGCCCAGGCCACCAACCAAAACACTTGGATTGCTGAAATGAAAAAAACACTCAGCAAACCAGAATATTCCGGTTTGAAACTGGTGTCTGTGGTGTACGGCGACGACCAGACCGATAAAAGCTACCGTGAAGCACTGGGCCTGTTCAAAAGCCACCCCAATTTGAAAGCCATTGTGGCGCCCACCACTGTGGGTATCGCAGCAGCGGGCAAAGCGGTGCAAGACGAGAAAAAAATCGGCCAGGTGTTGGTCACTGGGTTGGGTTTGCCGTCTGAAATGGCAGGCCATGTCAAGAGCGGCGCAGTCAATTCATTTGCCATATGGAACCCCATCGACTTGGGCTATGCCTCGATCCACATCGCCAATGCGCTGATCAAAGGTGCCAAAGCTGAACCTGGTGCCAGCCTGCCCATGGGCCGTGTCGGTACTGCCAAATTGGATGCATCGAACGAGGCGGCCATGGCTGAGCCGTTCACTTATGACGCCTCCAACGTCGACAAGTTCGCCAAGATTTTCTAAGCCGTTTTATGACTTCGCCTGTTCTTGGTACCCGACAAGCCCTGTCGGGCTTGTCGGGGCCGGGGATGGGCCACTCCATTGGTTGGCTATGACGATGACGCAACCCCACAGTTGGCTGGAACTGAAAGGCATACATAAACGCTTTGGAGCCACCCATGCGCTCAAAGGCGTTGAACTGTCGCTGGTGCCTGGCGAAGTGCTGGCTTTGATCGGCGAAAACGGAGCGGGCAAGTCCACCTTGGTCAAAACGCTGACCGGGGTGTATGCGCCTGATGCGGGTCAAATTTTGGTGCAAGGTGTGCCCACTGTGTTTGCGCGGGCACAAGATGCACAACAGACCGGAATCGCCGCGGTGCACCAAGAAACCGTGATGTTTGAAGAACTCAGCGTGGCGGAAAACATTTACATCGGCCGACAACCGGTCCTTGGACACCGGTATGCGCACATGATTGATTGGCAACGCATGTTGCAGGATGCGCAAACCGTGCTTGACAAAGTAGGGGCCGGGTTCAGCGCCAGCACCTTGGTCAAGCACCTGAGCCTGGCGCAACGCCATTTGGTAGAAATCGCGCGAGCTTTGTCGCAAGAGGCGCGAGTGGTGATTTTGGATGAACCCACGGCCGCACTGTCGCAACAGGAAATCCGAGACTTTTATGAATTGGTGCGGCATTTGAAGTCGCAAGACGTGGCCGTGCTGTTCATCACGCACAAATTCGATGAGATTTTTTCGGTCTGTGATCGTTATGTGGTGCTGCGCGATGGCGCCACGGTCGGCACAGGCATGATCAAAGACACAGACAAAGATTCGCTGATTCGGCTCATGGCCGGGCGTGAAATCCACCAAATTTATCCTGCTATCGCAGCCAACACCGGCCCAGTGGTGTTGCAGGTTCAGCATCTGAACCATCCCAGTGAATTCAGCCAAATCAACTTTGAATTGCGACGGGGTGAGATCCTCGGTTTTTATGGGTTGGTCGGGGCGGGCCGCAGTGAAATCATGCTGGCACTCATGGGCTTGAACAACGCGGCCAGCGGCATCATCAAAATCAACGGCCAACAAGTGACGATTCGCAAACCAGCCGACGCTATTGGACATGGCTTGGCGTATGTGCCTGAAGAGCGGCAACTGCAAGGCGGTATTTTGGATTTTGCGGTAATGCACAACCTCTCTATTGCAGATTTGTCAGGGGCTTTGGGGCAGCGTGCATCCTTGTCCATCGGTCCTTGGTTGTCAGCACGCAAAGAAAACGATTTGTCAGACACCCTGATTGAACAACTGCAAATCAAAACCGCCAATGTACACACCGCACTTGGCACGCTCTCGGGGGGCAACCAACAAAAAGTGGTGATTGGCAAATGGCTGGGCATACAGCCCAACATCATCATTTTGGACGAACCCACCAAGGGCATTGATGTGGGCGCCAAACAAGCGGTTTATCGCCTGATTGCCGACATGGTCGCCCAAGGGCTGGCGGTCATTTTGGTATCCAGCGAATTACCAGAAGTGATGCATTTGGCACACCGCATTGTGGTCATGCGAAGAGGCCGCATGGCCGCCGTGTTTGACCGCGACCAAGCAGACGCGCAAGAAGTGGTGGCCGTGGCTTCGGGATTGCGCACTGCTGACAAAGAGGTACATGCATGACAAACGCATTGATTTCTAGCGACACGTTTTCAAACGCTACCCAGGCCGCATTGCGGAGACTGATCCACGACCGAGAGTGGTTACTGGTGGTGACCATCAGCGTATTGGTTCTGGCCATCGGGCTGCGTTCGCCCGTGTTTCTGACTTGGCGAAATGCCCACGACATACTGAACGATTCGGCCATTTTGGCGATCTTGGTGATCGGGCAAATGCTGGTGCTGCTGATTCGCGGCATTGACCTGTCAGTGGCCAGTAACCTGGCGCTGACAGGAATGGTGTGTGCCTTGGTCGGACGGGCGTTTCCCGAGATTCCAGTGAGTGGTTTGTTGGTACTGGCTTGCACCCTGGGTGCACTGCTGGGCGGTTTCAATGGTTGGTTGATCACCGCATTCCAATTGCCGCCGATTGTGGTCACGCTGGGCACGTTGTCGCTGTACCGAGGCGCGATATTTGTGGTGAGCGATGGCGCTTGGATTTCAGACCATGAAATTCACCCGCTGATCAAAGGCCTGCCCCGCGAACAATGGCTGGGTTTGCCAGCGCTGTTGTGGTTTGCCGCCATCGTCGCCTTGCTGGGCACCTATCTGTTGAAGTGGCGCCAAGAAGGTCGTGAACTGTATGCCTATGGTGGCAACCCGGTGGCCGCTGTTTATGTGGGCATTCCCGTCCATCAGCGCGTGATGATGGCTTATGTGGCGTCTGGACTGCTCGCCGGTCTTTCAGGCTTGCTGTGGGTCGGTCGTTATTCGATTGCCTTCACCGAATTGGCCTCTGGATATGAACTCACGGTGATCGCGGCCTGTGTCATCGGTGGTGTCAGCATCGCAGGCGGTATAGGCAGCATCACCGGTGCCATGCTCGGCGTGCTGTTCATCGGGGTGATCAACGGTGCACTGCCGGTGATTCAAGTGTCGCCGTTTTGGCAACAAGCGATTGCAGGTGGGGTCATTTTGGTGTCCGTGGCGCTCAATGCCCGCAGCGGCCGCCGGCTTGGCAAACCTATTCTGGAGCGAGCAGAGCCTGAGACACCAACTCAACGCCATCACCACGGAGGTCACGCATGAGCGCATGGAGCACCTGGGAAAAAATTCTGCTGGGCCTGATCTTGGCCACCTATTGCGTATTTGGTTTCAGCATCGACGGGTTTTTGTCGCCCTATGCAGTGGCCGACAGTACCGCCAATTTCGCCGAAAAAACCATTGTGGCGCTGGCCATGGCGATGTTGATCATCGCCCGCGAAATCGATTTGTCTGTCGCAGCCACCATGACGCTGTGCTCATTGGCCATGGGTTTTGCAATGCAGGCCGGTGCAGATACTGGTTGGATGGTGGTGGCGGCCTTGTTGACAGGTTTGCTGTGCGGTTTTTTCAATGGCTGGCTGGTCACCCGTCTGGCCATTCCTTCCATCGTGGTGACGATTGGCACCTTGTCTTTGTACCGCGGGTTGGCGCAAGTGCTGCTGGGCGACCAAGCCATCACGGGTTACCCTGACACATTGGTCTTGTGGGGCAACGGCACATTGGCCGATGTGTTTGAGGATTTGCCTTGGTTGATTTTGCCGCTCGAATGCGTGGTCATGTTGCTGCTGGCGCTTGTGGTCGGCATTTACATGCACAAAAGCGTGCATGGCCGGCGCATTTATGCGATGGGTGCCAACGCCACCGCTGCCCAATTTTCAGGGATTGATGTGGAACGTTACCGATGGGGGTTGTTTGTATTCACCGGGTTGATGTCTGCGGTCGCGGCGGTGCTGCTGACAGGTCGTATTGGCAGCACACGGCCCAATCTGGCCATGGGCTGGGAACTCGACATCATCACCATGGTGATTTTGGGTGGTGTGTCCATCCATGGCGGCAGAGGCAGCATCACTGGCACCGTGTTGGCTGCGGTGTTGATGGGGGTCTTCACATTTGGTTTGGCGATGCTAAATGTCAAAGGCATCGTGATTTCCATGTTCATGGGCGGCATGCTGATATTGGCCATGGTGTTGCCGCGCTATCTGCCGCGCCAATTCACCCATACACATTGACAAACACCAGCCATGTCCACCCCCCACAAAACCGCATTCGCCATGTTTTTGCATCCTGGCCAACGCGAAGAATACCAACGACGCCACGATGCGATATGGCCAGAGCTGGTGAGTCTGCTCAAAGCCAGTGGCATCAGCGACTACAGCATTTACCTGGACGAAACACACCATGTGTTGTTCGCTGTTTTACATGCCAGCGACAACCACTCCATGGATACGCTGCCACAACACCCGGTGATGCAACGCTGGTGGCAACACATGAAAGACATCATGCGTTGTCATGCTGATGGCTCTCCCGTGGTCGAGCCTTTGCCTTGCTTGTTTCACTTGGATTGAGACTTTGCATGTCACTGACTTTGGTACTCGACATTGGCAAGACGCATGCCAAATTGGTGTTGATTGACGCAAACGGGAAAGGGCTGTGTCGCTTCACCCATGTCAACGTTGCGCAGCCCTCCAAAAGCTACACGGCACTGGGCGTGGCATCGCTGACCCAATGGTTATTGACCCAGATACCGCAATTGCCGCGCCGCTCTGAGATCACGCACATCAGCATCACCACGCATGGCGCCGCTGTTTGCCCCATGGACGACAACGGGTTGGTGTTGCAACCCATGGATTACGAATGGAATGGCTACGGCGAATTCCATCGACAGTGCCAACAACGTGCCTGTGTGTTTGAAGAAACCGGCTCGCCGGCTTTGCCCTTGGGTTTGAACGCAGGCTTGCAATTGGCTTGGTTAAAGCATTTCGAGCCGCAAGCCTGGTCGCGCGTGCGGCATTTGCTGCCCTATCCACAATATTGGGCTTGGTGGTTTTGCGGGCAACTCGCCAGCGAGGTGTCGTCCTGGGGATGCCACACCCATTTGTGGTCGCCCCATGAACACAGCCATTCCAGCTGGGCTTGGTCGCAAGGGTTTGATGCATTGTCACCGCCACTTCAGCCGGCCTGGGCCGATCTGGGCATGCTGCGTCCCGAATTGGCCTCGCGCTTGGGGTTGTCACCCGACACGGTGGTGAAGGTTGGCGCACATGACAGCAACGCCTGTTTGGCCCGCTACCTGCACACCATGCCAGGCGCAACGGTGGTGTCCACCGGCACCTGGGTGGTGGTCATGGCCACGCACGGACGCCCCGTGACACTGGATGCAAATCGCGACGAACTGTTGAATGTGAGCGTGGAAGGTCAATCCGTACCCACCGGTCGTTTCATGGGTGGGCGCGAATACGCAGTGCTGGCTGGAGACGCCAACCCTGCGCTGGCAGATACCGAGCATTTGCTGCAATTGCTTGAAGGCGGTTGGCGAGCAACGCCGTCATTTTGTGACGCAGGCGGCCCTTTTGCCGGACAAACAGGCAAGGTTTGGCAACATGACCATGCGCTAGCGCTCGAAGATGTGCCCTTGCATTTGCGTGCAGCGCTGGCAGCTTGGTATGCCGCAGAAACGTCGGTACACATCATTCGCCATTTGAGTGCAGGGCAAGCCACGCCCGTCGTTCTCGAAGGACCCTTGTCCTACAATGAAGCGTATGTGGCGGCCATGGCTGCCATGCTTGATCAATACGCTGTCTGGCGCTCTACCGACGAGCTCGAAGGCACGGCCAGGGGGGCATGGATGTTGGCGCAATGGGACAAGCGCCAGTCCTTCCAAACCGGCTTGTCTTTGGTGCAGCCTCACAGCAGCGTGCAACACTTATTGGCCACCTGCTATGAACCCAACGCTGCATTCCCACACCCTCGGGTCTCTTCCTTTGCTCGCCCGTGGCAAAGTTCGTGACAACTATGCCGTGGGGAATGACCGCATTTTGATGGTTGCGTCCGACCGCATCAGCGCGTTTGATGTGGTCATGAACGAACCCATTCCCGGCAAAGGCGCATTGCTGACGCAAATGGCCTTGTTCTGGTTTGACAAGCTGGGGCATATTTGCCCGAACCACTTGACCGCCGACGCCCCGGAATCGGTGGTCACCGACGCCGAAAAACCCTATGTGGTGCAACGTGCCATGCTGGTCCGTCGTTTGCAACCTATTCCTGTCGAAGCGGTGGTGCGCGGTTACCTTGCTGGCAGCGGCTGGAAAGAATACCAACACCACCGCTCGGTCTGCGGCGTACCCTTGCCAGAAGGTTTGCACAACGCCTCGCGTTTACCAGCGCCCATCTTCACGCCCGCCGCCAAAGCGCCGGCTGGCTCTCACGATGAAAACATCAGCTTCGCACAAACGGTGGACATGATCGGCCAAGACCTCGCTGAACGGATTCGCACCATCAGCATCGCGCTGTATGAAACCGCGTATGGCATCGCTGCGGCCAAAGGCATTTTGATTGCCGACACCAAGTTTGAATTTGGCTTGAGCCCAGACGGCACGCTGGTGTTGATGGACGAGGTGTTGACACCGGATTCATCGCGCTATTGGCCGGCAGAGGCTTACCGCGAAGGCGCCAACCCACCGAGCTTTGACAAACAGTATTTGCGCGACTGGCTGGAAACGGCGCAAGTGGATGGGGCCGCGTGGAACAAATCACCACCCGCACCGACCCTGCCCGAAGAAGTCATTTCTCTGACCGCAGCCAAATACCAAGAAGCTTGGACGCGGTTACAAGCGGCAGGCTGATACCGGTCAGTTCAGCGCCATGCTCAATTTGCGGCGATAACGGGACAGCAATTCGGCTTGCGGATCGTCCAACGCAGCGGCCTTGCCAGTCAATTCGATGCCACCTGCACTTTTTCCGGGCACCGCTTGTTCACCTTTGGGCTTGGGTGGTGTGAGCAACTCCAAAATGGCCACGATATTTTTTCGCGCCACTTGGTCGTTCCAGGTTTTGTCGCGCATGACAATTTCCAACAACTCGTCCATGGCGGCGGTCCATTCAGCGGCAGCCATCAGCAAACGGGCCTTGGCCAAGCGGGTATCGAAATCGCGTTTGTTTTTGTCGATCAATGCATCCAACTGCGACATCGGCCATTGGGCGCGTTCATCGGCGTGGGCAAATTGCAAAGCTTGGCCCCAATGGTGGAGTGCTTCGAAACGCAACTGCAAAGGGATTTGCGCCATGGCGGGTGCCAGCGCCGACTGGGCCTTGTCCAACTCGCCCACCGCCATCAGCAATTTCACATATTCGTAGCGTGCGTCATCGTTGGCCGGGTTGACCGCCAGCGCTTCTTGCAGCTTGGCCAAGGCTGCATCGGCATTGCCCTCGGCCAGCAACGCCTCGGCAGCGTTCACGTCTTGTTCGGCGATCAACGCTTCTTCAGCGGGCACGTGTTTGTCTAAAAACTCGCGCACTTTGCCCTCGGGCAACGCGCCCATGAAACCGTCAGCGGGCTTGCCGCCTTTCATCAGCACACAGGTGGGAATGCTGCGAATGCCAAAAGCTTGCGAGAGTTGCTGTTCAACGTCTGAATTGATCTTCACCAATTTGAAGCGGCCAGCGTATTCCAGTTCCAGTTTTTCCAATACCGGACCCAGCGATTTGCATGGGCCGCACCAAGGCGCCCAAAAGTCCACCAGCACGGGCAATTCGGTCGACGCCAGAATCACTTCGGCCTCAAAATTCTCAACAGTCACATCAATCATGGGTGTCAGGTCCGCAGGAATAAAATCCGTCACTCTACCGTGCAAGGCGTACATGGCCTGCACATCGTTCAACCGTAAGCTTACCCGCAGTTCAACTGCCCCACATCATGGCCTCTATTCTTGTCGGTGTTGTCATGGGCTCCAGCTCTGACTGGGACACCATGCAACATGCAGCCGAACTGTTGCAGTCTTTTGGCGTCGCGCACGAAACACGCGTGGTGTCAGCCCACCGCATGCCTGACGACATGTTCGAGTACGCCGCTTCGGCGCAATCGCGCGGATTGCAAGCCATCATTGCCGGGGCCGGCGGTGCAGCCCATTTGCCGGGCATGTTGGCGGCCAAGACCACCGTGCCTGTGCTTGGCGTGCCAGTTCCCAGCAAGCATTTGCAAGGGGTGGATTCGCTGCACAGCATCGTGCAAATGCCCAAAGGCATGCCGGTGGCCACCTTTGCCATTGGCGCTGCTGGCGCGGCCAATGCCGCTTTGTTTGCGGTGGCCATGCTGGCTTTGCACCGGCCAGACCTACATCAAGCCTTGCAAACCTATCGCCAACAGCAAACGCAGGCAGCGCGGCAAATGACCCTGCCACCACAGGCATGACCCGGCTCGCACTGCAACCCGGTGCCACGCTGGGGGTGCTGGGTGGCGGCCAATTGGCGCGCATGTGGTCCCATGCGGCGCAAAGCATGGGCTATCGCACCGCCGTGCTCGACCCGGATGTCCACAGCCCAGCGGGTTTGATCAGCCATGTGCACGTGCCCACCGCATACCTCGACCCGCAAGGCCTGGCTCGGCTGGCCAGCGAATGCCAAGCCGTCACCACCGAATTTGAAAATGTGCCGGCAATGGCGCTGGCGCAGTTACAAGCCCATCTGCCGGTGTCGCCCGGTCCGGCGGCGGTGCAAGTGGCGCAAGACCGCGCTTTGGAAAAAGCCCATTTTGTGCGTTGCGGTGTACCTGTCGCACCGCACCAAGTGCTGGCCCATGCCGACGATTTGCCAACCGTCCCCAACCATCTCTTGCCAGGCATCTTGAAAACCACGCGCTTGGGTTATGACGGCAAAGGCCAAGTCAGGGTGAACACACGCACCGAATTAGCCGTGGCCTTGGCGCAGTTGCAAAACGGCCATGCGGATGTGGTTTGCATCCTCGAAAAACGCTTGCCATTGGCAGGCGAATGCTCGGTCGTGTTGGCGCGTGGGCAGGACGGCGACTGCGTGTATTTGCCGGTGCAACTCAACCAGCACCGTGACGGCATTCTTGCAATCACCGAAGTATTTGAAGACGCCATGCCTGCGACCACCGCACAACATGCCATAGACGCTGCCACACATATTGCCCGCGAACTCGATTACGTCGGCGTGCTGTGTGTCGAATTTTTCATGCTGCAAGACGGGCCCGACAAGGATGCGCTAGGGCCATTGGTGGTCAACGAAATAGCGCCTAGGCCACACAACAGTGGGCACCACAGCATCGACAGTTGTGACCTGTCGCAGTTTGCGTTGCAAGTGCGCTGCATGGCTGGCCTGCCTTTGACACAACCCCGCTTGCACAGTCCGTGCGTCATGCTGAATGTATTGGGCGATGTTTGGTGGCTGGGTGGCCGCAACGCCCAAGCCCCAGATTGGGCCGCCATGTTGGCATTGCCCGGCGTGCATCTGCATGTGTATGGCAAAGCCGACGCGCGTCCCGGTCGAAAAATGGGACACATCACCATCACTGCCAGCAGCATCACCCAAGCGCGTGCGGTCAGCGCACAAGTGGCCAGCTTGCTGGGGTTGCCGACATGAGCCCAGCGCTGATGCTGGGCGACAGCGATGCAGACATTGCACACGCGGCACACACCTTGGCACGCGGTGAATTGCTCGGCCTGCCCACCGAAACGGTCTACGGATTGGCCGCCGATGCCCTCCAGCCAGAAGCGGTTGCAGCCGTGTTCAAAGCCAAGGGGCGGCCTGCCAACCATCCGTTGATCGTGCATGTGGCCAGCGCATCCCATGTGAGCGAATTTGCCCAAAACCTTCCTGCGTGTGCGCAAGCCTTGATGGATGCCTATTGGCCTGGGCCGCTGACTTTGATTTTCCAACGCCGCCAAGGCGTGGCCGAGGCTGCGGCGGGTGGACACCCGACCATTGCTTTGCGTTGTCCGTCCCATCCCTTGGCGTTGAAACTGCTGCAACGCGCATGGGATTTGGGGGTCAAAGGGGTGGCGGCACCCAGCGCCAATTTGTTTGGCAAAGTGTCACCGACCACCGCTCAGCATGTGCAAGAAGCGTTTCCCGATCTGACGGTGCTCGATGGCGGTGCCTGCCAAGTGGGCATCGAGTCCACCATCGTCGACATCAGCCAAGGTAGGCCGGTGCTGTTGCGTCCCGGCATGTTGCCAGTGGCACAACTCTCGCTGGTGGCCGGTCAAGCCGTGCAACGGGCGCAACCCGAGCCTTCAGCATCAACGCCTGCGGCACCGGGAACGCTGGCATCGCATTACGCGCCGCGTGCCCGTGTGCATTTGTACACAGGCCCACAGATCGAACAATTCGCTGCTGCATGCCCTGGCCGACTGGCGGTGTGGTCTCGCACACCGTTGTCGCTGCCGGCCAGTGTGCTTTGGCGGGCCATGCCTGCGCTGCCTGCCGACTGCGCACACGACTTGTTTGCCCAATTGCGTTCGCTGGATGCAACAGGGGTGGACCATATATGGGTGGAAACACCGCCGCAAGCTGAAGCGTGGGACGGTGTGCGCGACCGGTTGCAACGCGCCAGCCACACCGCTTTACCGCACTGATCGCCTCGGGTTTTTGCCACAGGGATGCTGGGTCAGCGCCGATTGACGCACACCTTTTGCATCACTTTTTCTTCCTTGCTGCCTGCTTTGATGGACAACCAAACAGGGGTTTGCGGTTTTTTCAGCAAGATACCGTCCCAGCCGAATCTCACATCGTGTTCAATGGCTGTGACTTGGTTGTTTTCCACCACCGTGCGCAGCAACCATATCCATTGCCGGTCGGCGCAATGCACGCTGATTTGCCATTGGTCATACAAGTAGGGGCTGTTGGCAGAGCGTTTTTGTAGCCACACGGTGCGAATCGGTCCGTTGCTCGACACGCCCTGGGCATCTACACCGTAGTGCATTCCGTCCGTCGTCAGCTCGATGGTGTGCCATGCGGTTTGGGTATCCACCGCATAACTGCTGGGCGCTTGCGGTTTTAAACGGCTGCAACCGTTCAAACACATCACCAAGCCCAGGGCTGACAGGCTTGCTGCGGTGTATCGCATCCATTTCATACTGGGCCAATCGTCTGTTTCAACCCATGGATTTTGTTAAATCTGAATTTGGTTTTTACTGAATAAATGGTTTTTATCGGTTGTCTTTGCCTGCGGTCCAGTCGATCAGCGCATCCATCACGGGGCGGGCTTGGTTGGCGTTGGCATGGTTGACCATGGCCACCAACACAAAGCGCTGACCATTGGCCGCATCGACATAACCGGCAATGCCCATGACATCGCGCAAGCTGCCGGTTTTCAAATGCGCCATGGCGCTGCTTTTGCTGCGCTTGAGGGTGCCATCCAAACCGGTGATCGGTAACGACGCCATCAACTCCGGCATAAAGCCTTGGCCCCATACCCATTGCAACAAATAAGCCAAGGACTGGGCAGTGATTCGCGCGTCGCGGCTCAAGCCAGAGCCTTTGTCCAGCAAAGGGGGTTCTGCCAGGGGTAAACGTTCGCGCCACCAGGCATTCACTGTGTCTGCGGCGGTGCTGGCATTGCCGTTGCCGCGTTTTTGTGCGCCCAAGGTCAAAAACACCTGGTCCGCCATCACGTTGTTGCTGAATTTGTTGATGTCTCGCACCAACTCGGCCAGCGTGGGAGATTCATGCACCAACACCGCGGTGGCCTCAGTGGGCAGGCGGCCATCGCGCACCGTGCCGCTGAGTTGCCCGCCGAGATGCCACCACATGCCGCCCACAGCACGGGACGCGAATTGCAAAGGGTCGCTGTAGGCGACTTGCCAGGTTTTTTCTCCGCAAGACAGCGGATAACTGCCGGCAAAGCTGATGGACAAGGCTTGCTGAAAATCTGCTTTCAACCCGGCGCGGTAATCGCCGCATTCCGCTGTGTTCAATGGCACCGTGGCAGGCCATGTCACACCCGCCAATGGCGGCTCCATGTGTACCCGCGCCACTTGGTGGGCCAGGTCTGGCACAAATTGCACCCGCAGCGCTTTGAAGTTGATCAGCAACGCGTCTGGCGTGGCGTTGTAAGGCCGCAAGGGCTCGCCATCAAAACCGCCCGGGTCTTGGGCCGGCACACTGAAGAGGCTGCGGTCGAGCACGATGTCACCTTGGATCTGGCGTATGCCCAATGCCTGAATGCGGCGCATCAGCAACCACAATTGCTCAACCCCTAAGCGCGGGTCGCCACTGCCTTGTATGTACACATGGCCATGCCAGACACCCTCGCGCAATTGGCCCTCTAAAAACACCGACGTGCGCCAAGTGAACGCTGGACCGAGCAAGTCCAAGGCGGCCGTGGTGGTGACCAATTTCATCAACGACGCGGGGTTGCGCGATTCGTCCGCCAAATGCGCGAGTCGGGCGGCAGGCCCATGCACAGGCAACACCACCACACTCAGAGATTCGGGTGGCAGTCGCGCAACCTTGAGCGCTTCTTGCACGCTGAGCGGCAGCGTATGTGCCGGTTGCGCATGCACTGTCAAAGCCATCACGCCAGCAGCGACAAGATAGCCAAAGGTTTTGAACAAACGCGGTGTCATGCAACGATTATCAAACGGGGCGACCCAACACAGATAATGCTGGCATGCAATCTTTCATGAAACAGCTGCTCAGTGGCCAATCCAAGCGCAGCGGTTTGTGGGCCGCGCTGGTCACCGTCACGATATGGACTGCCTTCATCATCATTGCACGTGCTTCCGCCCAGCACAGTTTGTTGCCGTTGGACATCACTTGGGCCCGCATTGTCGGCGCCAGTGCCATTTTGTTGCCATGGTCATGGTGGACGGTGCGGCAACGACGGCGCGAGCAGCCCGACGCGGGTTCGTTTGCCGGTTTCTCGCCATTGCCTTGGCGCATCACCGTGGTGACAGGGTTTTTCGGCGGCTTTGCTTACGCCATATTCGCCTACAGCGGCTTTTTTTTGGCACCCGCCGCGCACGGTTCGGTGTTGATGCCCGGCAGTTTGCCCTTATGGACCAGTGTGTTGGCGGTGTTTTTACTCGGTGAACGCTTACACGGTTACCGGCTGCTGGGATTGGCCATGATTTTGTCTGGCGATTTGCTCGTGGGCGGCAGCAGTTTGTGGCAGGCCTTCGATGGTGGCAGCGTGTGGATAGGCGACCTGTTGTTCATGGCGGCCAGCGCCTGTTGGTCCACCTACAGCGTCCTCAGCCGTCGTTACCAATTACAACCCGTACCGGCCACCATGGCCATCACCTGTTTTGCTTTTTTCAGTTTTGTGCCTTTGCATGCATTGCTGTGCAGTCTGGGGCTGTTGAGCACCCACTTATGGACCGCCCCTTGGCATGAAGTGCTGTGGCAAGCGTTGTTTCAAGGCGGTGGATCGGTGGTGTTGTCTGGCATCAGTTTCACGCTGATGATCCGCGCATACGGCCCGGTGCGCTCAACCATGTTGACCGCGCTGGTTCCAGGTCTGTCGGCATTGGGCGCGGTTTTTTGGCTGGGCGAGCCCCTGGGCTGGCATGTTTTGCTTGGCTTGTCGTTGGTCACGCTGGGCATTGTGTTTGGGGTGCAACCTGCTCGAACCGTGTCTTGGAAGCCTGCGTCATGAATTTGTTGGCCTTGGATTGCAGCACCGATCGCCTGTCGCTGGCCGTGCAACATGAAGACCGTGTTTTCACGCACCACGGTTTGGCTGGGGCGCAAGCATCTGCGACTGTGATCGACGCGGTATTGGCATTGCTGGTGCAAGCCAAATTGCCCATGGCGTCATTGCAAGCGATTGCATTTGGACGCGGGCCCGGGGCTTTCACGGGTTTGCGCACAGCCTGCTCGGTGGCGCAAGGGCTGGCTTTGGGTGCGGGCTTGCCCTTGCTGCCCATCGACACCTTGCTTTGTCTGGCCCAAGCCACTGCAACCACACACACCCGCGTCATCGCCATGTTGGACGCCCGCATGGGTCAGGTCTACGCGGGCGCCTATGAGCGGCAGGCAGACGGCTGGGCGACGCTGACCGCGCCGATGCTGTGCGAACCGCAAGACTGGGTCTCACCCGTCGCTTGGCAAGGTTTGCCCAGGGTGCTGGCGGGCAACGCCCTGGCCGTGCATGAAAGCCGTTTGCAACCGTTGCTCATCGCCTGTGGAACAGACCCCGTGACGGTCTGGCCTGAAGCCACCGCCATGCTGACATTGGCCAGGCTGGCTTGGCAGCGCGGGCAGGCGGTGACAGCGCAAGACGCCATGCCGGTGTATGTGCGTGACGATGTGGCCCGCACCACGGCTGAGCGTTTGGCAGACAAGGCAGCCAACGCATGAAGTTGTTTCGCAAATCGCACAGCGTCTTGCTGAAGAACAACCTCTTGCCCACACCGCAAGACATGACGCAAGACATGTTGACCCCAGTGCTGCGGGTCGAACAAGGCGCGTATTCACACCCTTGGCTGATGGGCAACTTTGTCGACTCGATCGTCAGCGGCTATCACATGCCTGTGTGGTGGCATGGCGATGAATTGCTGTGTTATTTGGTGGCCATGCGCGGCGCAGACGAAGTGCATTTGCTCAATTTCACCGTGGCGCCCGCCCACCAGCGCCAAGGCTTGGCACAAGCCATGATGCGTTATTTGCGCGACTGGAGCCTTTCTCGCGGTGTGCACAGTATTTGGCTGGAGGTGCGCGCCAGCAACCAGCGTGCGATTGCTCTGTATGTGGCGAGCGGGTTTGTCAAAGACGGTGTGCGCCCCAGTTACTACCCGGTTCACAACGGCCAACGCGAAGACGCGGTGGTCATGTCGTTGAACTGGTGAGCGGCGGTGGTAAGGTCTGGCCCATGATGCCTGCACTCGATACCCGACAACGCGCCATGCTGGCAGAGATGGGGGTGCGTGTCTGGCAGCCGACCGACGAGGTACCGCCAACACCGGTTGCGGCACCCATCTTGGCTGCCGATCCCGCGCCGCGCTTGGGCCACTTGCCCGACGGGTTGAGCCAGATGGATTGGCCGTCGTTGAAAAACGCGGCGGCCGAATGCCGTGCCTGTGGATTGTGCGAACACCGCCAACAATCCGTGTTTGCAGAAGGTGCGCCGGTGGAAGGACAACGCACCGATTGGTTGATCATCGGCGATGCGCCCAACGACAACGAGAACACTTCTGGCAGGCCCTTCAGCGGGCCAGAAGCGGATTTGCTGGATGCCATGTTGCTCGCCATGGGGTTGAGGCGCCCCACGGTTGCGGACTCGTCAGCATCGGTGGTGTTGGTCAATGCTTTGAAATGCAAGCCGCCTGCACAACGCAATCCCCACGCCGACGAATTGGCGCAGTGCCGACATTTCTTGAACCGGCAAATAGCATTGCTACAACCCCGGGTGATTTTGGCGTTGGGGCGAACGGCCAGCATGGCCGTGCTGCACGACAGCCAGCCCGACATCCACGCCATGCCGCTGGGGAAATTGCGCGGTCAAGTCCACCAGGCCCATGGCTTTCCGGTGATCGTCAGTTACCACCCCGCCTATTTGATGCGTACCCCCAGCGACAAGGCCAAAGCTTGGAGCGACTTGTGTTCGGCGATGACGCTTTTGCGAAGCGGCAACCGATGAAGGTTTGCAACATCCGCTACCTACAATCAACCCATGACTTTTCTTGAACAGCTCAAGCACGCCACCCAAATCAGCGGTTCGGTGTTGTGTGTTGGGCTTGACCCCGAACCCGCCAAATTTCCTGTTCATCTGCAAAGCCAACCGGATGCCATCTACGCGTTTTGTGCGCAGATCGTAGACGCCACCCACGACTTGGTTTGTGCTTTCAAGCCGCAAATTGCTTACTTTGCCGCGCACCGTGCTGAAGCGCAATTAGAGCAATTGATCGCGCATATTCGCCGCGTCGCCCCCGCCGTTCCTGTGATTTTGGATGCCAAGCGTGGCGATATCGGCAGCACTGCCGAGCAATACGCCATCGAAGCGTTTGAGCGTTACGGTGCCGATGCCGTCACCTTGTCGCCGTTCATGGGGTTTGATTCGATCGAGCCTTATGTCAAGCGGCATGGCAAAGGCGCTTTTTTGCTGTGTCGCACGTCGAACCCCGGTGGCGACGATTGGCAAACACGTCGCTTGGCGGACGTTGACGGTCAACCCAGGCTGTTCGAACACTTGGCGCACTTGGCGCAGGGGCCTTGGAATTTGAACGGCCAATTGGGCTTGGTGGTGGGCGCCACATACCCCGATGAAATTGCCCGTGTGCGCGACATTGCACCGGCTTTACCGCTGCTGATCCCCGGGGTGGGCGCACAAGGCGGCGATGCCGCGACCACGCTCAAAGCAGGCTTGCGCAAACAGGGTGACCAAATCAGCGGGCCGATCATCGTCAATTCTTCGCGCGCTATTTTGTACGCTTCGCCAACGAAAGATTTCGCGCAAACTGCCAGAGTTGCTGCGTTGCAAGCGCATGGTTCTTTGACCATTTGATTTTTTCGTATTGATCATTCATTTCGATTAGATTGCAATTGTTCTTTTGCGCATTGTTGGCATAAAAATGTAAATCAAATCAACAGGTTATTACGTTCTTGGGGTTTATGGGATATGGTCTAAAGATAAAAAATCAAACAACCCATGACCTTGTTTCGTTCCCAATTCTTTGCCTTGCTAGACGCCGTCAGCGACATCGAAACCAAATACTTCAACCAACTGCCAGACTTGGATGCCCAAGTGCTGTTGATGCGCATTGCCGTCGCCAACGACAAAAAAGAACCCATGAATGTGACCCAAGCCATGGCACTCAAATCGATCGGCTCGCCAGCCATGCTGCACCGAAAAATCAACGATTTGCTGCACAAAGGGTTGGTGGAACTGGTGTTTGAGGGCACGAACCGTCGCACCAAATATTTGATTCCCACCGCTTTGTCGCTGGCCATCATTGATGACATGGCCGTGGCGGCCGCGCGTTCATACAAGCACTGAAGGATTTGTCAGTCCATCGCTGGTAACAAGCGTTTGAGATAGCGGCCTGTGACACTCGCGGGGTTATTCGCCACCTGCTCGGGTGTGCCAACCGCCACCACTTGGCCACCACCGACGCCGCCTTGCGGACCCATGTCGATCAGCCAATCGGCGGTTTTGATCACGTCCAAGTTGTGCTCAATGACCACCACGGTGTTACCGGCTTGCACCAACTGCTGCAAGACTTTGAGCAATAAATCGATGTCGGCGAAATGTAAACCGGTGGTGGGTTCGTCAAGTATGTAGAGCGTTTTACCCGTGTCTCGCTTGCTCAGTTCCAAGGCCAATTTGACACGCTGCGCCTCACCGCCGGACAACGTGGTGGCGGCCTGCCCCAACCGTACATATCCCAAGCCCACTTCCATCAAGGTGTTGAGCTTGCGCGCGAGTGCTGGCACCGGTTTGAAAAACGCCAGCGCGTCTTCCACGGTCATGTTCAAAATCTGCGCGATGTTTTTGCCCTTGTACTGCACGTCCAAGGTTTCGCGGTTGTAGCGTTGGCCCATGCACACATCGCAAGGGACATACACATCGGGCAAAAAATGCATTTCTACCTTGACCATGCCGTCGCCTTGGCAAGCGTTGCATCGGCCACCGTCCACGTTGAACGAAAACCGCCCGGGTCCATAGCCGCGTTCGCGCGACATCGGCACATCGGCCATGAGTTCACGAAGCGGGGTGAACAGTCCGGTGTAGGTGGCGGGGTTAGAACGCGGTGTGCGGCCAATCGGCGACTGATCAACATTGATCACCTTGTCGAAATGGTAGAGGCCAAGGATGTCGTCATGCGGCGCAGGCTCTTCATGGGCGCGGTGAATTTGTCGGGCCACCGCGGTGTACAAGGTGTCATTCACCAATGTGGACTTGCCCGAACCGGACACCCCGGTCACGCAAGTGAACAAACCCACGGGAAATTCCACGGTGACGTTTTGCAGGTTGTTGCCACGCGCACCCACCACGGTCAACGCTTGGCGAGCCGCGTGTTTTTGCAAGTCGGGTAACGCCTGGCCAAACACATTTTGGGCGGGTACAGGTGTGTGTGCAGTGGTCTGCAACAGCCAGTCCCGGCGATGCGCAGGCACGGCAATCGATAAATCGCCACTCATATAACGACCCGTGAGCGACAGCGCATTGGCCTGCAGTTGTGCGGGCGTGCCTTGCGCCATCACCCGCCCGCCATGCACACCCGCACCAGGCCCCATGTCGATGCAATGGTCGGCCGCACGAATCATGTCTTCGTCATGCTCAACCACCAACACGCTGTTGCCGATATCGCGCAAATGTTTCAGGGTGTCAATCAATCGGTCGTTGTCGCGCTGGTGCAAACCGATGCTGGGTTCATCCAGCACATACATCACGCCCGTGAGACCGGAACCGATTTGCGAGGCCAATCGAATACGCTGCGCCTCACCCCCAGACAAGGTATCCGCGCTGCGCGAAAGGCTCAAATAGGTGAGGCCCACATCGTTCAGAAATTTCAAACGGTTGGCAATTTCACGCACCACCTTGTCCGCGATATCGGCTTTGTTGCCATCGAGTGTGAGTTGCTGGAAATAGTCTTGGCATTCAGACAAGGTGAGATGGCTGACATCGTGCACCGTCAAGGCTTGCGGGCCTGTGCCCAGACGCACATGGCGGGCCTCGGTGCGCAAGCGCGTACCGGCACAAGCCTCACATGATCGCAAGCCCCTGTAACGCGACAACTCTTCACGCACCAACGCCGAGTCAGTGTCTTTGTAGCGGCGGGCCATGTTGTGAACGATGCCCTCAAAAGGATGCTGCTTAGAGGTTTTACGCCCCGCGCGACTGCCTGACTCCAACACATAGCTGAATTTGATGGATTCATCGCCCGAGCCATACAGCAGCACTTGCTGTATGTCAGCAGGCAGTTGCTCAAAAGGTGTTTCGAGGTCAAATGGGTAATGGTTGGCCAAACTTTCCAACATGGCAAAGTAGTACGCATTGCGCTTGTCCCAACCCTTGATGGCACCGCTGGCTAAGCTGATTTCGGGAAATGCCACGATACGCGCTGGATCAAAAAAACTTTGCTCGCCCAAACCTTCGCATGCCGGGCAAGCACCCAGCGGCGAGTTGAACGAGAACAGGCGCGGCTCCAATTCTCCAATCGCGAAACTGCAATGCGGGCAGGCAAATTTGGCATTGAACGCATGCTCCACACCCGTGTCCAGGTCCAACACCAACGCCCTGCCATCGGCCAGCCGCAACGCGGTTTCCATACTCTCAGCAATGCGCTGCGCCATGTCAGGCCGCACTTTCAACCGGTCAATCACCACATCAATGTCATGCTTTTCTTTTTTCGCCAAAGCGGGTAACTCTGCCAATTCCACGACATGTCCATCGATCCGAAACCGCACAAACCCTTGCGCTTGCATCTGGACAAACACTTCGGCGAATTCGCCTTTGCGTTCTCGCGCCACCGGCGCCATCAGCATCAAACGGGTATCCATGGGCAATGCCAACACCGCGTCCACCATTTGCGACACGCTTGACGCTTGCAGCGGCACGCCATGCTGCGGGCAATGGGGTGTGCCCGCCCGCGCAAACAGCAACCGCAAATAGTCATGGATTTCAGTGACAGTCCCCACGGTAGAGCGTGGGTTGTGGCTGGTGGCTTTTTGCTCAATCGCAATCGCGGGCGACAAGCCCTCGATCAGGTCTACATCCGGCTTGTCCATGCGCTGCAAAAACTGTCGCGCATACGCCGATAAGCTTTCGACATAACGGCGCTGACCTTCGGCATACAAGGTGTCAAACGCCAAACTCGATTTGCCTGAGCCTGACAAGCCTGTGATCACCACCAATTGGTTGCGCGGAATGTCAACGTCAATATTTTTCAGATTGTGTGTGCGTGCGCCTCGAACACTGATCTGCCCGAACGCGCCGCGTCCGTGGAGATGGTTCGCCAGGTAGTTGGCTTCTGAGGGAGAATTCACGTGTTGAGTGTCATTTTGGGCAACCTGCCATCATAGCCAATCTCACTTATTGACTGTCTTTATGCCCATCCCCTCTTTTCTCTGTTGCCTGCTTGTTCAAGGCCCCGGTCATCATGACTAGCGCCAAAGCCTTAAGTCTTCAAGGCTTTGCCAGCCTGTTGCTGGTGGCTCTGCTGATGGCAGCCAACCATGTGTCTGCGCGTTTGGCTTTTGACAGTGGCTTGGATATTGCGTCGGCTGTGGCCGTGCGCAGCGGATGTACCGCCTTGGTAGTGGGTTTGTTGTTGTTTCACGGACGTGTACCCTGGCGATTAAACCCGCAGCAATTGCGTGGCTTGTTGATGGTTGGCCTGATGATCGGTGCACAAAGTCAACTTTTGTACGGCGCAGTCTCGCGTTTACCGGTCGCGTTGGCCTTGCTGGCTTTCAACACCTACCCTCTGTGGGCCGCCGTGTGGAACAAACTGATTTACCGTCAACCTGCTGAACGCCAAGTGTTGTGGACCATGCCAGTGATTTTGTGCGGCTTGGCCTTAGCCTTAGACGTTGCAGGTGCGGCCTCTGGCTTGGGGGCTCAGCAACAATGGGCGATCATTGGCGAAGGGGTGGCATTTGCCATGGCGGCAGCGGCGTCTTTTGGATGGGTTTTGGTGATCACCGAACATGAGACCGCTGGATTGGACGGCAAGGTCCGTACGTTTTTCAGCTTAGTGCTGGCGTGTTCGGTGGCACTGGCGGTGGTTGGCTGGCAGGGGGGTCCGCATTGGCCACAGACAAATTTGGGTTGGTGGGGCTTGCTAGGATTGACATGCCTGTACGGCAGCGGTTTCACATTGATGTTCACGGTTTTGCCCAAGCTCGGTGTGGCCGGCAACACCGCGATCATGAATGCCGAACCCGTGTTTGCCTTGGCATTGGGTTGGGCCATACTCGA
>SXWY01000061.1 GCA_005789825.1 Burkholderiales bacterium
GGCAAGCGTTATTACGGCGGCTGCGAATTTGTCGACATGGTTGAGCAACTTTGCATTGACCGTTTGAAAGCGCTATACAGCGCAGATTTTGTCAACGTGCAGGCCAACTCCGGCTCACAAGCCAACCAAGCCGTGTTTTTGGCCTTGCTGCAACCGGGCGACACCATCATGGGCATGAGCTTGGCCGAAGGCGGCCATTTGACACACGGCATGCACTTGAACATGAGTGGCAAGTGGTTCAATGTGGTGAGCTACGGTTTGAACGCCGCCGAGGAAATCGATTACGACGCCATGGAACGCATGGCCCATACCCACAAGCCCAAACTGATCATTGCGGGTGCGTCTGCGTATTCCCTCAAAATCGATTGGCAGCGTTTTGCCCAAGTGGCCAAAAGCATAGGCGCCTACCTGATGGTGGACATGGCGCATTACTCGGGTTTGATCGCCGGCGGTGCCTACCCCAACCCCGTGCCCTACGCCGATGTGGTCACCTCTACCACGCACAAAAGCTTGCGCGGCCCGCGTGGCGGCATCATCTTGACGAACAACGAAGAGATGGCCAAAAAAATCAACAGCGCTGTGTTCCCAGGCATGCAAGGCGGCCCCTTGATGCACGTGATCGCTGGCAAAGCCACAGCGTTTCACGAGGCGCTGCAACCCGCATTCAAAAGCTATCAGCAACAGGTGTTGCTGAACGCCGATACACTGGCCAAGACCTTGGTCGAACGCGGTTTGCGAATCGTCAGTGGCCGCACAGAAAGCCATGTCATGTTGGTCGATTTGCGTGCCAAAGGCATCACCGGTAAAGCGGCTGAGTTGGCATTGGGCCAAGCCCACATCACCTGCAACAAAAACGGCATACCCAATGACCCGGAAAAACCGATGGTCACCAGCGGTATCCGCTTGGGCACACCTGCCATGACCACGCGTGGTTTTGGACAAGAGCAAGCCCGCATGACAGCACACCTGATTGCAGATGTGCTGGAAGCGCCGCAAGACGACGCACACATTGCCAAAGTTCGCGCCAAAGTGGCCGAACTGGTGGCGCCATTTCCTGTTTACGGGGAGACCGTGTTGCACCCTTGACACAGGTGCACTGCTGAGTCAGTGAGAAGTTTTTTTAATGCAGTTCCGAAGTTTTTTATTTCCAAAGGGAGTTCACATGGCTGGTCGTAACTTTTTATTTGTCCCCGGTCCCACCAACGTACCTGAGCGCATCCAACGCGCCATGATGGTTTCTATGGAAGACCACCGTTCTCCGAATTTCCCCCACCTGACACACACCATCATGGCGGGCCTCAAGGACATCTTCCGCTCCAAGTTAGGCACGCCTTTCATCTTCCCGTCATCGGGCACCGGTTGCTGGGAAGCTGCACTCACCAACACCTGGTCGCCTGGCGACAAAGTGCTGGCTGCGCGATTTGGCCAGTTCAGCCATTTGTGGATCGACATGTGTCAGCGCCTCGGTTTGGATGTGCATATCGTTGAATGCGAATGGGGCACGGGCGTTCCTTTGCAGCAGTTCGCTGACATTTTGAAAAACGATACCCAACACCAATTCAAAGCCGTGTTGGCCTGCCATAACGAAACCGCCACCGGTGTCACGTCTGACATCGCTGGTGTGCGCGAAGCTTTGGACGATGCATCGCATCCTGCGCTGTTGTTTGTCGATTGCGTGTCTTCTTTGGGTTGCATCGATTTCCGATTCGATGAATGGGGCGTTGACATGGCGGTCAGTGGCTCGCAAAAAGGCCTGATGCTGCCAGCGGGTCTGGGCATTTTGTGCGTCAGCCCCAAGGCATTGGCGCTGCACAAAACCGCCACTTTGCGCCGTGCCTATTTCGATTTGCAAGACATGTTGCAAAGCAATGCGACGGGCTACTTCCCTTACACGCCTGCGCTGCCCCTGATGTACGGCTTGATTGAATCCATGAAGATGATTCAAGAAGAAGGCTTGGACAACGTGTTTGCCCGTCACCACTATTTGGCAGAAGGCGTGCGCGCTGCGGTCACGCAAGGTTGGCAGCTCAAACTGTGTGCTGCCGAAGCCAAATGGCATTCAGACACCGTCACTGCAGTGATGCTGCCCGCGGGTATTGCAGGCACTGAAGTCATTGCCCGTGCTTATCGCCGCTACAACCTGTCTTTGGGTGGTGGCTTGTCCAAGGTTGCTGGCAAGCTGTTTCGCATCGGCCACTTGGGCGACATGAACGAAGTGCATTTGATGGCCGCCATCAGTGGCGCCGAAATGGCCATGTTGGACTGTGGCGTGAATGTGCAGCCTGGCAGCGGTGCCGCTGCTGCTGGCCATTATTGGCGTCATCATGCCGCACCTGCGGGTTTGGGCGCTCCAGTGATCAACAAGGACGAGCATGCAAAACATAGTCTTTCTGGACAGGCAATCGTTAAGGGCTGAACTGCGCGCACCGTCGTTCGCGCACGCATGGACCGAGCATGTGCAAACCCGACCCGACCAAGTGGTCGAGCGTTTGCAACATGCCACGGTCGCCATCACCAACAAGGTTCCTATCCGGCGCGACACGCTCGCCCAGTTGCCTAACCTGAAATTGATTGCCATGGCCGCCACCGGCTATGACGTGATCGATGTGGATGCGTGTCGCGAACGCGGTGTGGCGGTGGCCAACATCCGCAACTATGCGGTGCATACGGTTCCCGAGCATGCATTCGCATTGATATTTGCGCTGCGTCGCAACTTGATCGCTTACCGCGATGACGTGCTCAATGGCCGCTGGCAAACCGAAACCCAGTTTTGCTTTTTCGATCACCCGATCCAAGATTTGCACGGCAGTACGCTGGGCATTTTTGGCGAAGGCGTGCTCGGCCAAGCCACCGCAAACATCGCGCGGGCGCTGGGCATGAAGGTGTTGTTCGCTGACCATGCCCCGCCGAAAGCCCCTGGGGTGGACTTTGTGCCGCCAGAGCAGGTGTTTGCCGAGTCCGACATCATCAGCTTGCATTGCCCGCTGACACCGGCTTCGCGGCATTTCATTGGCATGCCGCAATTGCAGCAAATGAAGCGCAGCGCTTTGCTGATCAACACCTCGCGGGGTGGACTGGTGGACGAGCAAGCGCTCAAGCAAGCCTTAGAAACCGGTGTGATCGCGGGTGCAGGTTTTGATGTGTTGACCCAAGAGCCACCCAAAGACGGCAACCCGTTGCTCGACATTCGCTCGCCGAATTTCATTTTGACGCCGCATGTGGCTTGGGCATCGCAACAGGCCATGCAGTTTTTGGCAGACCAATTGATCGACAACATCGAAGCCTTTGTCGCCAACAAGCCGCAACATTTGGTGACTTGACCGCATGGTTGAGCCCTTCAGGCAAAACAACCGACACGGGCTGATCACCTGATCCCGACAGCGCTCACCTTATTGGCTGTCAGGGTCAGGTTTTTTTGTCAAAGCCAAGGCATACAACGCGTTGCGTGGCGCGCCGCTGATGTCTGCCGCAAGTTTGACCGCGGTTTTCACCGGCAGTTCAGACAACAGCAAATCCAGCACACGTTCAGCTTGTTCCATCCGATCGGTTTGCGCTGGCAAGGCATGCAACACCAAAGCGAACTCTCCTTTGCTGCGTTGCGCATCGGCTTGTAGCCAAGCGTGAAACGACAGCGCTGGCAGGGTAGCAACTTCTTCAAATTGCTTGGTTAATTCACGCCCGATGGTCAACAACCGGTCGTTGCACACAGCCAAGTCTTTGGCCAACGATTCAATGCGATGCGGCGCTTCTAAAAACACTTGCGCCCTGGGTTCGGCCGCCATCTGACGCAACTGGCTTAGGCGTTCGGTGGCTTTGGCGGGTAAGAAACCCACGAACACAAAACCGCTGTCTTGCACACAACCGCTGACGCTCAGCAAAGCGGTGATGCTGCTCGCGCCTGGCAGGGGCAGGGTGCGAAAACCGGCTTGTCTGACCAGTGCCACCAACCGTGCGCCGGGGTCGCTCACGCCAGGTGTACCTGCATCACTTAAATACACCACGCGTTTGCCCTGTTGCAAATGCAGAATCACTTGTTCGGCTGCCGAGGCTTCATTGTGTTGATGCACTGCCAACCATGTGCTGCCGGTTTTGTCCACGCCGTACTGGCGCAGCAGCATTTGGCTGTGTCGGGTGTCTTCGCAAGCCAGCACATCGGCCAGTTGCAGCACATACAAACTGCGCAAGCTGATGTCGGCCAAGTTGCCAATGGGCGTGGCCATCACATACAGACAAGCCCCCGGGTGTTCTTGGCCTTCACAGGCAGCCAGCGCGGCCGGGAGCGCCGATTCAAAGCGATGATTCAATGGCAACCTTTCAACACAAACACCCGACAACGCCGTCACCCAAGCCGCGAACCAGCAAACGCAGAGGCGATGACGCTGAAGACCAGGCCTTGGCATTTTTGCAAACCCAAGGTTTGCAGTTGCTGCAACGCAATTACCGCACACCGGGGCGTGGCGGTGGCGAAATAGACCTGATTGTGCGCGACCGACAAGGCACCGTGGTGTTTGTAGAAGTGCGCAGCCGCGCTCGCCACGACCATGGCGGGGCGTTGGCCAGTATCGGCGCCACGAAACGCCAGCGCATTGTGTTCGCGGCACGCTGTTATTTGAGTCGCATGACCCAGTTGCCGCCATGCCGCTTCGATGTGGTGGTGGTGCAAGCGGGTGAGCTGCAATGGATCAAAGCGGCATTTGGGTGTTGACAGTTAACCATTTTTCAAGGCTCGTTGAATGGCGAAGGTATGATCGGCGCATGCTAGAACAACGCATTGAACAGCAGTTCATCGATAGCGCAGACTTGAAGTACCAAGCTGCGCAAGTGTTGAGCAAGCCCATCGCGGCGGCCATTCAATCTCTGTTGGTCAGTGTCACGGGCGGAGGAAAAGTCTTGGCTTGTGGCAATGGCGGTTCAGGTGCATTGGCCCAGCTGTTTGCCGCTATTTTTGTGGGCCAACTTGAGCGTGAACGTCCCGAGTTGGGCGCGGTGGCCTTGAACACCGATGCGGTGTTGTTGACCGGCGCAGCGAACACCTATGGTTTCGAGCAGGTGTTTGCCAAACAGGTGCGTGCCTTGGGCCAACCTGGCGACGTGTTGTTGGTGGTGTCTGACAGTGGTCAGGCGGAGAATCTGTTGCAAGCCATACGTGCAGCGCACGAGCGCGAATTGTCGGTGGTGGCTTTGACCGGCCAAAGCGGTGGGAAAATCCGCCAAGAGTTGCGCGAAACCGATGTGCATATTTGCGTACCGAGCGACAAAGCGGTGCGCATACAAGAGGTCCATTTGCTGGTGTTGCACGCTTTGTGTGACGGCGTGGACAGTCAATTATTGGGTGAACAGGAGACAACGGAATGAAATTTGGCCATTTGCGCACCACAGGTGCGGTGCTGGTACTGGCAACATGTTTGAGCGCATGTGCCCCTATGTTGGTTGCCAGCGTGGCGGGCTCGGCATTGGTGGCCACCGACCGCCGCACATCTGGCACGCAGCTTGAAGATGAAACCATCGAATTGCGTGCGTCCGCCAAAGTGCGAGACATGTTTGGTGAAAAAGTGCATGTCAATGTCACCAGTTACAACCGCCAGGTTTTGCTAACGGGAGAGGTGCCGTCAGAACGCGAGCGTCAAGCGGTGAGCGCGATTGTGGAGAAAGTTGAAAACGTGAAGTCGGTGGTGAATGAACTGTCTGCCATGCCAAATGCCAGTTTAGGCAGCCGTTCCAATGATTTGGTGGTGACGGGCAAGATCAAAGCCACCTTGGTCGATAGCCGCGATTTATTCGCCAATGCATTCAAAGTGGTCACCGAGCGCAACACGGTGTATTTGATGGGGCGCGTGACACAGCGAGAGGCCGACAGCGCCACAGCATTGATACGCAATGTCGGCGGCGTCAACAAAGTGGTGCGCATGTTTGAAATCATCTCCGAGGAGGAGCTGCGTGGTCTGTTGCCAGCGCCTGCAGACAAACCAGATGCGGACAAATCGAAAAAATAAAACCCAGCCTTCCAGCAAAAAAGCCACGCCTCAACAGACGTGGCTATTTTTGGGGGTCAACGCAAACGTTTGATCAGGCTGGATGTGTCCAGCCGGTTGCCGCCCATGGCTTGTACATCGGCATAAAACTGGTCAACCAATGCAGTGACAGGCACACGCGAGCCGTTTCTCTTGGCCTCGTCCATGACCAACCCCAGGTCTTTGCGCATCCAGTCCACGGCAAACCCGAAATCGAATTTGTCAGCCACCATGGTTTTGCCACGGTTGTCCATTTGCCAGCTTTGGGCCGCGCCTTTGCCAATGACTTCCAACACCTGCGCCATGTCCAAACCGGCTTTTTGACCAAAGGCTATGCCTTCAGACAAGGCTTGAACCAATCCGGCAATACAAATCTGGTTCACCATCTTGGTCAGTTGACCCGCACCGCTGTCGCCCATCAAGGTAAAGGCTTTGGAGAACGCCATGGCCACGGGTTTGGCGCGTTCGAACGCCGCTGATTCGCCGCCACACATCACGGTGAGCATGCCGTTGATGGCACCGGCTTCGCCGCCGGACACCGGCGCGTCGACGAAATCCGCGCCTTTGGCTTTTGCCGCTGCAAACAATTCGCGTGCGACATCGGCGGAGGCGGTGGTATGGTCGATCAACAATGCACCGCTTTTTGTACCGGCCAAAGCGCCGTCGGCACCCAGCATGACCGCACGCAAGTCGTGGTCATTACCGACGCAACAAAACACCATGTCTGCGCCTTGGGCGGCTTCGCGGGGTGTGGGGGCGTTGTTTTGCCCTGAGAACTCTGCGCACCAGTCTTTGGCTTTGGCAGGGTTGCGGTTGTACACGGTGACATGGTGGCCTGCGAGAGCCAAGTGGCCAGCCATCGGGTAGCCCATGACGCCCAGTCCGATGAATGCGACTTTGGCGGGTGGGCTGGGTTCGTAGGTTTTGGGATGGGTGCGAGGCATGGCTGTGTCCTTGTGTTTTTTCTGATCTTAATGTGTGTGTCGTGGTGCGGGCTATGTGGGTTGTGGGCTGTGGGCTGTGGGGGTGCGGTCTATGGGGGCGGGGCCTCCTCCACACTGACGTAACGTCGTCAGCCCCGCCCCCACAGCCCGCACAGATGCACATCACCTCGCGCACCACACGGCCCGCACCGCCTGACTCACACACTCAAGTAACGTCGTCAGCCCCGCCCCCACTTCACCCCTCACACACAATGAACATTGTCAACGCCATACTGAGATTCATGACACGTGGCGGGTAGCCTCTTCGGCACTGATCACCCTTGACTTCACCAATTTCTCCAGGGACTGCGCCATGGTTTGCATGCCAAATTGCGCGCCGGTTTGTAAGGCGTTGGGCAGTTGTGCGGTTTTGTTTTCACGGATCAAATGGCGCACCGCTGGGGTGGCATACAACACCTCGTGCGCTGCCACGCGGCGTTGTCCATCGGAATGCAAACACAAAGTTTGCGTGACCACCGCCAACAACGATAAGCTGAGTTGGCTGCGCACCAATGATTTTTCTTCGGCTGGAAACACATCGACCAAACGCTCCACCGCTTGCGTGGCGCTGCGGGTGTGCAAACTGGCCAGCACCAAGTGGCCGGTTTCGGCAGCAGCCAAGGCCAGGCGAATCGTGGTGAGGTCGCGTAATTCGCCGACCATGATGACATCGGGATCTTGCCGCAACGCCGCACGCAACGCGAGATCAAAACTGGCACAGTGACCGGGCACACTGCGTTGTTGCACCAAACTGCGTTGGCTGGGGTGTTCAAACTCGATCGGGTCTTCCAGCGTGAGTATGTGCAAGGCTTGGGTGGTGTTGAGGTGGTGAAGCAATGCCGCCAGCGTGGTGGACTTGCCAGAACCGGTGGCACCGGTCACCAGCAGCAAACCGTTGGCATGCATCGCCCAATCGCGCAAAACAGGCGGTGCGCCAATGTCTTGCAAACTGGGAATGGCCGCAGGAATGGCGCGCCACACCGACGACCAGCCGCGTTGTTGTGCAAACACATTCACACGAAACCGGCCCAGCTTGTCAACCGACACGGCGGTGTCATGGTCCATTACATGGGTGGGCAGGTTGTCAGTGCCAAGGGTTGGCTGCAAGCTGTTTGACGCCGGCCAATCTGGCAGGGCAGGGGCCAGCAATGCAGGCATTTGGTCAGGCGACAGCGGTTTGTTTGTCAGCGATTGCAATTGCCCCAAATGGCGCACCATGGGCGGCAGCCCTACGCTCAAGTGCAGATCGGATGCGCCCATGTGCCGAGTCTGTGACAGCCATTCAAGCAGTCGTGTGTCCATGGTGTGTGCTTGTTACAGTTCACGCCATGATCAGCGAGATTCAACAGCGTTACCAAGCCGTGCGTGCACGCATCACACAAGCAGCGTTGCAAGCAAGCCGCAACCCGGATGACGTACAACTGTTGGCCGTCTCCAAAACCTTTGCAGCCGAAAAGGTGCGCGAAGTAGCTGCGTTGGGACAGCGCGACTTTGGCGAAAACTATGTGCAAGAAGGCGTGGACAAAATCGCCGTCTTGAAAGATGTGCCCAGCTTAGTCTGGCATTGCATCGGCCCGTTGCAAAGCAACAAAACACGACCCGTGGCTGAGCATTTCGATTGGGTGCACAGCGTGGACCGTTTGAAAATTGCGCAACGCTTGAGCGAGCAACGACCGGCAGATTTACCGCCGCTGAATATTTGTTTGCAAGTGAACATCGATGGCGGTTCGACCAAAGCTGGAGTGTCACCAACGGATGCATTGGCATTGGCGCAGGCGGTGTCTGCGTTACCGCGATTGGTGTTGCGCGGCCTGATGACGATTCCTGATCCGCTAGAGAGTTTTGACGCACAAGTGGCAGTGCATATGCAAGCCAAGCGTTTATTTGATGACTTGCATGCTTCTTTGGGCTTGCCGCAGTTTGATACTTTGTCCATGGGCATGAGCGCTGATTTGGAAGCCGCGGTGCAGGCGGGCAGCACCATGGTGAGAGTGGGGACGGCGGTGTTTGGGGGGCGTTGATAAATTAAATTTAAAGAATGAATATTTTCCTCTGATGAGCTTCATAAGTATTGCTATATTGCGGAAAACAGGAGCCGCCCATGTCCACCTATGAAGATCAGAAACTCATGTCTTGGCATGATTCATTAAGTGGCTGTGTACTGTGTTGGTTGGCCACGGTCAATGAACAAGGCCAACCGAACGTTTCCCCGAAAGAAGTATTTGCAGTGTTCGATCCGCAGCATCTGGTTATTGCCCATATTGCCTCGCCTCAAAGTATTCGAAATATTCAACACAACCCCAAGGTATGCGTCAGCATGATTGATGTCTTTGTCCAAAAAGGTTGGAAATTAGTGGGCCATGCCCAGTATGTGGGTGCAAGTGATGCGGCGTTTCAAAA
>SXWY01000062.1 GCA_005789825.1 Burkholderiales bacterium
ATGCGTTTATCGTGCCCGCCATGGTGCAAGGACAACTCGCCTTGTTTGTGGTGCCTCGTACAGAGGGCATCCAAACCTGTCACACCTATGTGTCGCAAGACGGCAGTCGTATGGGAGAGGTGTTGTTTGAAAACGCACCCGCCCAGTTGTTGAGTCTGCAAGGACTGGCAGGTTTGCAATTGGGCGTGGACGTGGGGATTGCCGCACTGTGTGCTGAAGCGGTGGGATTGATGGAAAAAACCTTGTCCATCACGGTGGAATACATGAACACGCGCAAACAATTTGGTGTGGCCATTGCAGCTTTTCAGGCTTTGCAACACCGCGTGGCAGACATGAAAATGGAATTGGAGTTGGGGCGTTCGATGAGTTATTACGCCACATTGAAATTGAACGCCCCTGCCGATGAGCGAGCGCTGGCTTTGTCGCGTGCCAAATGGCAAATAGGCCAATCCACTCGGCATGTGGGACAAGAGGCGGTGCAATTGCACGGCGGTATTGGCGTGACCGATGAATACATCATCAGCCATTGCTTCAAGCGCTTGACACAAATGGAGATGACTTGGGGCGACAGCCTGCACCACTTGGCACATGTATCGAACCACATGCAAGACACGGCTGGGGTATTTGCCTGACCATGCACCCCAAAGCTCTGCTCGACGCCTGTACCGAACTCACCCGTCTCTTGTTACGTTTTGAGCACCCCGCTGACAGCGTGGTGTCCAAATATTTTCGGGACCAACGCAAATCCATGGACCTGGGTCCGCGCGAGCGCAATGTGTTGGCCGAAACGGTTTACAACGTGTTGCGACAAAAATTGCGGTTTGAACATTTGGCCAAATCGGGCACGGGAGTGCGCGAGCGACGTTTGGCCATTTTGGGATGGGCAGCGCATTTGGATGCGCAAGCTAAGCAGCAACAACCCCAAGCCCAACATGGCGACCGTGGTTTCATGAAAGCCGCCATGAGTGAGATGGAGTTCAAGTGGTTAAGCGATTGTGATGCCGCCACGGAAGACGATTTCCTGGCTCCCCATAAACACAATTTGCCCGCTTGGTTGGCAGAAGCTTTGCAGTCGCAGTTGGGCGACGATTTTTGGCCCTTGGTGGAGAGCTTGCAACAAACGGCAGGTCTGGATGTTCGGGTCAACACCTTGCAGGCCAAACGCGCGGAAGTACTGACCCAACTGCAAACCAGCGGCATACAAGCCGTGGCCACGCCTTTTTCGCCATGGGGCATTCGCATGCCCGGTAAACCCAACCTCAGCAAATTGGCGTTGTTTGAACTAGGCCATATCGAGGTGCAAGACGAAGGCTCCCAGTTGCTAGCGTTGTTGGTAGACGCCAAGCGGGGTGAAATGGTGGCAGATTTTTGTGCGGGTGCCGGTGGCAAAACACTGGCTTTGGGTGCAAGCATGCGCAACACCGGTCGCTTGTACGCGTTTGACACGTCGGCCCACCGACTGGATGCGCTCAAGCCGCGTTTGGCCCGCAGTGGTTTGTCCAACATCCACCCGGTCGCGATTGCACATGAGCGCGATGAGCGCATCAAACGATTGCGCGGCAAGATGGACCGAGTGCTGGTGGATGCGCCTTGTACCGGATTGGGCACATTGCGCCGTAACCCGGATTTGAAATGGCGTCAAACACCCGAGGCGGTGGCTGAATTGGTGGTGAAACAAACCGCCATCTTGGCCGCTGCTGCAAGGCTGCTCAAGCCTGGCGGGCGGTTGGTGTATGCCACTTGCAGTTTGTTGCGTGAAGAAAACGAAATGATTGCGCAGGCATTCACCCAAGCCCATGCCGGGTTTCAGACTTTGCCTGTGGCAGAACTTCTGGCAACGCTGGGTGTCGATGCCGCCAAGAGCCTTTGCACAGACGATGCACAGTTTTTGCGCTTGTGGCCACACCGGCATGCGACCGACGGGTTTTTTGCGGCCGTGTGGCAATTGACATGAGCGAGATTTAAAATCTGGCGATCGAATTCACCGAAAGAAACACATGGCATTACCTGATGGGCCTTGGTTAGATGGGGTGCTGACTTGGCTGGCACACGGTACTTGGCATTTGAATGCCTGGCAACTGGTGGCTTTCACGCTGCTCATGACCCACATCACCATTGCATCGGTCACCATTTATTTGCACCGCCACCAGGCACACCGATCTCTCGATTTGCACTGGTTGCCTGCACATTTCTTTCGGTTGTGGCTGTGGCTGACCACTGGCATGACGACCAAGGCATGGGCTGCGATTCACCGCAAACACCATGCCAAATGTGAATCTGAAGACGATCCGCACAGCCCGCAAGTCATGGGTATTCGCACGGTGTTTTGGCAAGGCGCAGAGCTCTACAGACGCGAAGCGGCCAACAAAGAGACATTGCGCAAGTACGGCCATGGCACCCCTGACGATTGGTTAGAAAACCATGTCTACGCTTATTTTCCTTGGCAAGGTGTGGGCGTCATGCTGGTCATAGACTTGGCTTTGTTTGGCGCCATCGGTTTGACGGTGTGGGCCGTGCAAATGTTGTGGATTCCCGTGACCGCTGCAGGCGTCATCAACGGCATCGGCCACTATTGGGGATACCGCAATTTTGAGGCGCCCGATGCCAGCACCAATATTTCTCCTTGGGGCATCATCATTGGCGGCGAGGAACTGCACAACAACCACCACACCTATCCCACATCGGCCAAGCTGTCTGTCAAACCTTATGAATTTGACATTGGCTGGATGTACATCCGTATCTTGCAAGCACTGGGTTTGGCAACGGTCAAAAAAACACCGCCGAAATTGCACTATGCGGCTGTTCAGCCTTTGGCCAATGAACAAACCTTGGAAGCCCTGATCGCCAACCGCTACGAGGTCATGGCGGGTTTTGCCAGACAGCTACAAGCAGCGCTCAAGCAGGAAATTGCCACGTTGCCCAAGTTGCCCGCCGATGCGGTGTTGACCGCCGCCAAACGCTGGATGCACCGCGACGAAGTGCAAGTACCCGTGCAATTCCACGGGTTGTTACAGCAGGCGCGCGCCGCCTTGCCCAATACCGACACCATGGTGCGTATGCGTGAGGAGTTGCGCCAAATGTGGCTCAACACACACGCCAGCCGAGCGCAATTGGCGCAGGATCTGCAGCAATGGTGCGTGCGTGCTGAGCAAAGCGGCGTGGCTGCTTTGCGCGACTTCTCGATGCAATTGCGAGCCGCCAAAATGTGACGCATAAAAAAACCGCCGTGAGGCGGTTTTTTTTCGGAAGAGAGTAATCAATTATTTGAGTTTGATTTCTTTGTATTCGACATGCTTGCGAGCTTTGGGGTCGAATTTCATGATCGACATTTTTTCGGGCATGGTTTTTTTGTTTTTGCTGGTCGTGTAGAAATGACCGGTGCCTGCTGTTGATTCCAGCTTGATTTTTTCGCGTCCGCCTTTGGAAGCCATGGTGAAAGTCCTTTCGAAGTCGGTGAAAAATTAAGCTTGACCGCGTTCACGCATGTCTGCGAGAACCACATCAATGCCTTTTTTGTCGATCAAACGCAATGCAGCGCTGGAAACGCGCAAACGCACCCAACGGTTTTCGCTTTCAACCCAGAACCGGCGGTATTGCAGATTGGGCATGAAACGGCGCTTGGTTTTGTTGTTGGCGTGGGAAACATTGTTGCCAACCATGGGGGCTTTGCCCGTTACTTCACATACGCGTGCCATCAGACACTCCTTGTAAACAGCTGGAAAACCTTATCCAGCTTGACCTCGCCAAAAAGGGGGCGGTATCCCTGAAAGCACTGATCGGTGAAACAGCGTTTTCAACAAAGCCTGACATTATAACCCCATGATTGTTGGGCCATGACGGCGCTCAGCCCGCGCTGTTCGGGGCCACAGATGCTCGGTGCGCTTGGGCTTGTTCAGTGATCGCGGTGCGTTGCGATTCGCTCAATCGGTTGAGATTTTTCAGTTGCATGAGCATGCGCGGATTTTTCGCCAACGTGTCTGCGTGCCTGTCCAAATAGTCCCAATACAAGGTGGTGAACGGGCAAGCCGCTGCTCCGATGGACTCTGCTGGGTTGAAACGACAGCCTTTGCAATGGTTACTCATGCGGTCGATGTACTTTCCGCTGGCGACATAGGGTTTGCTGGCCATCAAGCCACCATCACCATATTGACTCATGCCAAGCGTGTTGGGCAATTCCACCCATTCCACCGCATCCACATACACCGACAAATACCATGCGTGTACCTGTTTGGGGTGCACACCGAACAAAAGCGCATACAAGCCGGTGACCATCAGCCGTTGAATATGGTGCGCATAGCCGTGCATCAGTGTTTGACCGATGGCGTCACGCAGGCACGCCATGTCGGTGTCGCCGGTCCAAAAAAAGCTTGGTAAATCCGCTTGGGCTTGCATGGCGTTGCGCTCAAGGTAGCCGGGCATTTCTGTCCAATAAATGCCTCGCACATATTCACGCCAACCCAATATTTGACGCACAAACCCTTCTACAGCCGCCAGTGGGGCATGCCCTGAGTGGAAAGCATCTTGCGCAGCAGCGATGACCTCTGTCGGGTGTAGGAGTTTCAAGTTCAACGAAGACGACAAATGCGAGTGGTACAGCCATACTTCTCCCTCCCACATCGCGTCTTGGTATTGCCCAAACTGCGGTAAACGGTATTGGATGAAATCCGCCAACACTTGCAATGCTTGTGTGCGTGTGACGGGCCAGCCAAACTGCGACAAGCTGCCTGGGTGGTGCGCAAATCGTGTGTTCACCAACGCCATCACTTCACGGGTGATGGCGTCGGGCTCAAATCGGCTGGGCGGGGGCAGCTTGCCCGGTCCGGTTTTGCCAAAACTGCCGCGATTGTCAGCATCAAAATTCCACTGACCGCCGATGGGTTGATTACCCTCCATCAAGATGTCGTGTTTGCGTCTGAGTTCGCGGTAGAAATATTCAAGACGCAAGCTTTTTCTGCCTTCTGCATGCGCTTTGAATTCGCGAACGGTGCTCAGGAAATGGTTGTCGTCCCGAATGTCTAGCGGTAATGCGTGGCTCTCAGCCGTGTCACGCAATTGGCGCAATACACGCCAATCGCCTGGGGCAGTCATCACCAATTGACGGGGTGCGTGGTCGTGAATGGCGCGCCCCAGTTCGCCAGCCAAGCTGCCAGTGTTGCCCGGATCGTCTATTCGGCTGTAAATGACAGGCCATTTTTTGTCGCGCAAGCTTTGCGCAAAGTGCCGCATGGCACTCAAGAACAATGTAGTTCTTTGTTTGGCGGATGGCACGTGGGTCGATTCTTCGTCCACCTCGGCCATCCAAATGGCATCTTGGTCCGGGTCGAACCCTGTCAGCGCTGTCGATTGCCCATCCAGTTGGTCACCCAACACCAGCACCAGATTGCGTTTCACATGTTGCACAGTGGGGTGATGCCGTCTGTGTGGTTACTGTTCTAAAAAGCGTTGTGCGTCTAAAGCCGCCATGCAGCCCGTGCCCGCACTGGTGATGGCTTGTCTATACACATGGTCTTGTACATCGCCTGCAGCGAACACACCTGGGACACTGGTTTGTGTCGCCATGCCTTGCAAGCCACTTTGCGTGATGATGTAGCCGTCTTTCATGGCCAGTTGGCCTTCAAATATTTGCGTGTTGGGTTGGTGTCCGATGGCGATGAAACACCCGTGCACCGCCAACTCGCGGGTGCTGTTGTCTTGGGTGTTTTTCAGTCGGACACCGGTCACGCCTGAAGCATCGCCCAGTACTTCTTCCAACACGCTGTGCAATTCCAAGACGATTTTTCCAGCCTTGACCTTGTCCATCAGTTTGTCGATCATGATGGCTTCTGCTTTGAATTTGTCGCGGCGATGTATCAGATGCACCTTGCTGGCAATATTGGACAAATACAAAGCTTCTTCGACGGCAGTATTTCCACCGCCCACCACGCAGCAGACTTGGTCGCGGTAAAAAAAACCATCGCAGGTGGCGCAACCTGACACGCCTTTGCCCATGAACTGTTGTTCCGTTGGCAGCCCTAAATATTTGGCTGATGCGCCAGTGGCACTGATCAGCGCGTCGCAGGTGTAGGTGCCGCTGTCGCCAAACAGGGTGAAAGGGCGTTGGCTGAAATCTACGCGGTTGATGTGATCAAACACGATTTGGGTATGGAAACGTTCTGCATGCGCTTGAAAGCGTTGCATCAAGTCAGGGCCTTGCACCCCATCGACATCGGCTGGCCAGTTGTCCACATCGGTGGTGGTCATCAACTGCCCGCCTTGGGCCATGCCGGTGATCAAGCTGGGTTTTAGGTTGGCACGTGCTGCATAAACGGCGGCACTGTAACCGGCAGGGCCTGAGCCCAAAATAAGAACTTTGCTGTGCTGTGGGGAGGACATGGTGTACTTCAGTAAAAAATCAGGCGCAAGAACGCGCCATAAAGCCGATGATTTTAGGCTTCTGCGCGACCTGATGCTTGGGCGCGCCTGTTAAGCTTACGCTCGGCAATGACTTACTCACTCCATACACTCAAAAATACCAAAGACAGCGCACCTGCAGTCACCGGTTGGCAACGGTTTTTGCAGGAAATTGCTTTGTCATTAGGCTTTGTATTCCTGCTGTTTTGGCTGGTCGCTTTGCTCAGCCATTCCCCCCAAGACCCGGCTTGGACCACCTCGGGGTCGGGAGCCGTGGTCGACAACTGGGGTGGCCGCATCGGTGCGGCGATCAGCGATTTGGGGTTTTTCATCGCCGGTTATTCCATGGTGTGGTGCTATTTGGCCGCGATGATGGCCTGGTTAAAAGCCTTGGCAGCACGTTTGCGCGGTGGGGATGGTCCGATTGCGGAGCCGTCGGTTTGGCGGCTGAGTCGCTGGGCTTTTTGGAGCGGTTTGGTGTTGCTGATGTTGTCCAGCACGGGCTTGGAATACACACGGCTTTACCGTTTTGAATCGTTGTTGCCTGGCCACCATGCGGGCGGCATCCTCGGATTTTTGGTGGGCGGCAGTGCTGCCAAATGGTTAGGCTTTAACGGTTCTGCATTGGTGTTCATTGTGTTCATGCTGGTGGGTTTGTCCTGGACATTTGGGTTTTCATGGGTGCAACTTTCAGAAAACATCGGCTCGCGTATTGACCAAGCGCTGACCGACTGGCGCGAGCGCCGCGAAATGGCCGAAGACCTGGCCATGGGCCAGGCCGCCGCCAAAGAGCGCGAGCAAGACATGCACTCAGACTTTGGCGATTCACTCGAGCTGACACCTCGCGCGGTGCGAATTGTGGTGGAACCCGAGCCTTTGTTGGCACCCAAAAGCGAGCGCATGGCTCGCGAAAGGCAAAAGCCGCTTTTCAATGACATGCCAGATTCACGTTTGCCCCAAGTGGATTTGTTGGACGATTCACAGGTCAAGCACGATCCGGTCGATGCCGAGACCATCGAATTCACCAGCCGCTTGATCGAGAAAAAATTGCGTGATTTCGGTGTCGAGGTGAAGGTGCTTGCTGCGGCCCCCGGCCCGGTGGTGACGCGGTATGAAATTGAGCCTGCCACGGGCGTCAAAGGCTCACAAATCGTTAACCTTGCCAAGGATTTGGCCCGCTCTCTCAGCATGGTGTCTATTCGCGTGGTGGAGACGATTCCTGGCAAGAATTTCATGGCGCTGGAGTTGCCCAATGCGAAACGCCAGTCCATACGTTTGAGTGAAATTTTGGGTTCGGAGGTTTACAACGAAGCCAAATCCATGCTCACCATGGGACTCGGCAAGGACATCGGCGGCCATCCGGTCGTGGCGGACTTGGCCAAGATGCCGCATGTGCTGGTTGCGGGCACGACAGGTTCGGGCAAATCGGTGGGTATCAACGCCATGATTTTGAGTCTGCTCTACAAGGCCGAGGCGCGCGATGTGCGCTTGTTGATGATCGATCCCAAGATGTTGGAAATGTCTGTGTATGAGGGCATTCCGCATTTGCTCGCGCCAGTGGTGACCGACATGCGGCAAGCGGCCCACGGCCTGAATTGGTGCGTGGGAGAAATGGAGCGGCGCTACAAACTGATGAGCAAGCTCGGTGTGCGTAATTTGGCGGGTTACAACCACAAGATTGAAGAAGCGCTGGAGGCAGGACACAGTTTGCCCAACCCGTTTAGCCTGACACCCGATGACCCCGAGCCTTTAGAGCGACTGCCGCATATTGTGGTGGTGATTGACGAGTTGGCTGACTTGATGATGGTGGTCGGCAAGAAGATCGAAGAATTGATTGCTCGCCTGGCACAAAAAGCCCGCGCTGCGGGTATCCATTTGATTTTGGCCACCCAACGACCCAGCGTGGACGTGATCACGGGTTTGATCAAAGCCAACATTCCCACGCGCATTGCGTTTCAAGTCAGCAGCAAGATCGACAGCCGCACCATTCTTGACCAAATGGGCGCTGAGGCCTTGCTTGGCATGGGAGACATGTTGTATTTGCCAAGCGGTACAGGTTTTCCCATTCGCGTGCACGGGGCTTTTGTCAGTGATGAAGAAGTACACCGCGTGGTGAGTTACTTGAAAACCCAAGGTGAGCCCAACTACATAGAAGGTTTGCTCGAAGGTGGGACTGTGGATGGAGACGGCAGTGGCCCCGATTTGTTTGGGGACACCGCCGGCGAAAAAGACCCGATGTACGATCAAGCGGTTGAAGTGGTTTTGAAAAACCGCAAAGCCAGTATTTCATTGGTGCAGCGACATTTGAAAATCGGCTACAACCGCGCGGCTCGCTTGGTGGAAGACATGGAGAAAGCCGGCATGGTCAGTGCCATGAGCAGCAATGGGCAGCGCGAAATTTTGGTCCCAACCCGTCAGGAATGAATGTATGCACCCAAGGTTGTGCATGTTCAGACCAGCGTTCAACGCAACGGGTCATGTGTGAAGTTTTTTATGTGTTCATTCTTCAGCGTATGTTGATACCTTTTTTTCGCAAATTTTTCGGCTTTGCCACGCTGCTGTGCTGCACTGTCGCGATGGCCGACAGCGTAGACAGCTTGTCATTGTTTTTGAAATCCACGCGCAGCATGCGGGCCGATTTTGTGCAAACAGTGATTTCGCCTGCGAAAGAAAACAGACCCGCCAAAACCAAAATCTCATCGGGCACATTTGCATTTGTGCGGCCCACGGTGTTTCGTTTTGACTATGCCAAACCTTTTGTGCAAAACATCGTGGCGGATGGGCAATATGTGTGGCTGTATGACGCAGATTTGAACCAAGTGACGCAGCGTAACCAGTCACAAGCGTTGGCCACTACCCCAGCCTCGTTGATCGCCTCGGCCAATGATGTGTCCAGTTTGCAAAAAGAATTTGTCTTGCTCGCGCAACCGGATGCCGAGGGTTTGCAGTGGGTGTCTGCCACACCACATTCCAGTGACAGCAGTTTGCAGCGAGTGCGCATAGGGTTGCGTGTCAAAGGGGGTTCAGTGCAGTTGGTGCAGTTGGATATTTTGGATGTGTTCGGCACCCGTTCACTGATCAAATTTGAGCGCACCGACATCAATCCCAAACAGTTGACGTTGGCACAATTCAAATTTGTGCCGCCCAAAGGCGCAGACGTGATACAGCCCTGAGGCCCACCGTTGCCGCCAGTGACTGAGCCCAACTCTCATACACCGCTGGCCGAACGGTTGCGGCCGCAAACCTTGTCGGATGTGGTCGGGCAACAGCATATTTTGGGCGAGAGCAAGGCCTTGCGTGTGGCTTTTGAATCGGGGCAACCGCACAGTTGTGTGTTGTGGGGCCCGCCCGGTGTGGGCAAAACCACCATAGCGCGATTGATGGCAGATGCGTTCGATGCGCAATTTATAGCCATCAGCGCAGTGCTGGGGGGAGTCAAAGACATCCGCGAAGCGGTTGAACTGGCGCAGATCGCTCGGGACTCATCCGCGCACAAGCGCACGATTGTGTTTGTCGATGAGGTGCATCGGTTCAACAAAAGCCAGCAAGATGCTTTTTTGCCGCATGTGGAATCGGGTTTGTTCACATTCATTGGCGCCACCACAGAAAACCCTTCGTTTGAAGTCAATTCAGCGTTGTTATCAAGAGCAGCGGTGTATGTGTTGCAGCCACTCAGTGACACCGACCTGGCACAAATTGTGGATAAAGCACTGGCTATCCAAGCCGTGCCTGCGTTGGATGCAGATGCTTTGGCGCGTTTGATAGCGTATGCAGACGGTGACGCCAGGCGGTTGCTCAATACTTTAGAAACCTTGGCCGTGGCGGCACAACGTGAATCATTGCCGCGCGTCAGTGACGCTTGGTTGATGCAAGTGCTGGGCGAGCGCATGCGTCGTTACGACAAAGGCGGCGATCAGTTTTACGACAGCATCAGCGCGTTACACAAATCTGTTCGTGGCTCAGACCCAGATGCCGCCTTGTACTGGTTGGTGCGCATGCTGGACGGCGGTGCAGACCCAAAATACATGGCGCGCCGCATGATACGCATGGCAGCCGAAGACATTGGTTTGGCCGATCCGCGTGCACTGCGTCTGGCTTTGGATGCTGCAGAGGTGTATGAGCGGCTCGGTTCGCCAGAAGGTGAATTGGCGTTGGCCGAATGCGTGGTGTATTTGGCGGTGGCGCCCAAATCGAATGCGGTGTACCAGGCCTATAACCAGGTTCGCCGCTTGATCAAAGCCGATGGCACACGCCCGGTACCCATGCATTTGCGCAATGCGCCCACGCGTTTGATGAAAGAACTGGAGCACGGCAAAGGCTATCGTTATGCCCACGACGAACCAGACGCGTTTGCCGCCGGGGAAAGCTATTGGCCAGACGGCATGACGCCGCCAGTGTTGTATGAACCGGTTGAGCGGGGTTTGGAAATCAAAATCGCAGAAAAAATGCGTTTGCTGCGGCAGAAAAATGCACAGGCGAAAAAAACTTAGCGCTTGTCTGCTTCACTCGTGAAGGAATCTGCAAAAAACGCGTCAGCAGCTAAACCGTGCTGGGCATAGTCTCGCTGTGCGGCATCTATCACCACGGGCGCACCGCAGGCGTAGACCTGGTAGCCCGACAAATCAGGAATATCTTGCAACACAGCCGCATGAACAAAACCTGTTCGACCTTGCCAATGGTCTTCGGGTAAAGCATCTGACACGACGGGCACATATTGCAAATGCGGCATGCGTTGGCATTGGGCCATGACCCAATCGTGCATGTACAAATCGGCGGGCCGTCGACCGCCCCAATACAGATAGGCAGGACGTTTTATCTGGCGGTGTTGCATGTGTTCTATCAAGGCTTTGATTGGCGCAAAACCCGTGCCGGAGGCCAGCAATACCATGGGCGATTCGCTGTCTTCGCGCAAATAAAAACTGCCGAATGGCGCCTCAACGCGTTGTATCTCTTTTTCCTTCATTGAACCAAATACATGGTCGGTGAATTTGCCGCCGGGCATATGCCGTATGTGCAAATCGATGATCGGCGCACCAGCGACCAAAGTGTGTGGAGCATTCGCCATGGAATAAGCGCGGCGCGAACCATCGCGCAATAAAAACTCCACATATTGGCCGGCATGGAACTGCATGTTTTCTGTGGATGGTAATTGCAAACTGATGCGCATCACGTCGTGCGAGAGTTTTTCCATGGAAGCGACGCGCACTGGCATTTTGCGAATGGGAAATGCGTCGGCTCGGGTGACTTGTCTGGATTCGAGCACCACATCACTCAGCGCAGTGGCACGGCAAGTCAACACCATGCCTTGGGCCAATTCAGACTCTGACAACGCTTTGGCTTGGTAAGCATCCAAATGGATTTCGCCAGAGATTTTTTGGCATTTGCACGACCCACATGCACCGTCTTTGCAACCGTAGGGCATGCCGACACCTTGCCGTATGCCTGCGCTCAACAATGTTTCGCCTGCGTCAACGGTGAAAGAACGGCCACTGGGTTGCACCAAGACTTGAAACGCCATGCTTGTTATCCTCGGGTTTGGTGTGAACAACGAAAGACTGGATTTTGCCTTCAAACCAAATGCCCTTGGGCGCATTGCCAGCGCGCTTTCGCCGACCGCGTGTGTTGATCGTGGGTTGCGGCGATGTGGGTTTGCGTGCTGCATCTGGATTGCTGTCGTCAGCACGTGTGTATGCGCTGACCAGCACTCCCGCGCGAGTGCCCGTATTGCAGCGGCGGGGTATCGTGCCACTGCTAGGTAATTTGGACGAAGCCGCCTCTTTGCGGCGATTGGCAGGCGTGGCCACCCATGTGGTGCACATGGCCCCTCCACCTTTGCAAGGCAACACAGACCCGCGCACACGGGCGCTGATTCAGGCCTTGGTGTTGCGCAGTCCGCCGACAGCCTGGGTTTATGGATCAACCAGTGGTGTCTATGGGGATTGTGGAGGCGCATGGATTGACGAGACGCGACGCTTGAACCCCGTCACAGAGCGGGCGCAACGCAGGGTGGATGCCGAGCGATGGTTACAAGCCTTTGGCAAGCGCGCTGGCACGCGTGTCAGTGTTTTGCGTATTCCGGGTATTTATGCCCTTGACCGTGAAGGTGGCACGCCCAAAGAACGTCTGCAACGTGGCACGCCAGTGTTGCAAGCCGCTGATGATGTCTACACCAACCATGTGCATGCCGATGATTTGGCGCGGGCCACAGTGCTTTCAGTGTGGCGCGGACGCGCGTTACGCGTGGTTCATGTCAGCGACGACAGCGACATGTTGATGGGTGATTACATGGATTGGGCCGCAGACCTGTGGCAGCTGCCAAGACCGCCTCGCGTCAGCCGAGCGCAAGCGCAAACCGCATTGCCCGCCATGACACTGAGCTTCATGGGCGAATCGCGTCGCATGGACAACCAGCGTTTGAAAACAGAATTGCGCCTGAAGTTGCGCTATCCCACCGTGCGTGAAGGCTTACAAAACGCGCCGGTTTTCTAACGCATTCCGATCTTGGCATCGCCAAATATGCCTGCAGCTTCGCGCGGCAGGCTGCGCCAATATTGCTGGGTGGCTTGTACCTTGCCGCCCAATGCAGAGGCGGCTTCCCAGCCCCACCGCGGCTTGTACAAAAAGCTGCGGCCCAAAGCCACCATGTCGGCTTCATTCGCTTGCAACACCGCCTCGGCTTGTTGCGGTTCGGTGATCAAGCCCACGGCAATCGTTGGCAAACCCACCGCGTGTTTGATGTGCTTGGCAAAGTGCACTTGGTAGCCCGGGCCAATCGCAATTTTTTGTTGCGGAGAAATACCACCCGAGGACACATGGATGAAATTGGCGCCAGCCTGTTTGAGCAGGCTGGTCAGTTCTGTGGTTTCTTCCAGATTCCATCCGCCGTCAATCCAGTCGCTGGCTGACAAACGCATGCCCAACACGCCATCAAACACTTGGCGCACCGCCTTGAAAACTTGCAGAGGGAATCGAGTGCGGTTGGCGAAGCTGCCCCCATAGTTGTCTTGGCGTTGGTTGGCGATCGGCGATAAAAACTCATGCAACAAATAACCATGCGCACCGTGCAATTCCAACATGTCTAAACCCATGGCTTGGGCGCGTTGGGCAGCTTGCACAAACGCTTGTTCAATGGCCAACAAACCTGCGGCGTCAATTTCATGCGGTGGCTCTTCGCCATCGAGCAAATGGATGGGCGAAGGCGCGACGGTGTCCCATCCGCCGTTTTCTTTGGGGATCAACATGCCGCCGTGCCAAGGTTGCGCGCTTGAACCCTTGCGGCCAGCGTGTGCGATTTGTAAACACACCGGCATGGGCGGCGCCAGTTTGCGAGCCCTGGCCAAGGTGTCGGCCAATGCGTTGGCTGTCGCGTCGTCCCAAATGCCCAAGCAATTCGGCGTGATGCGACCTTGCGCGGTGACGGCAGTGGCCTCGATCATGAACACGCCTGCGCCGCTGTTGAGCAAATTGCCCCAATGCATCAAATGCCAATCGTTGGCCCTGCCATCCAAGTGGCAGGCATATTGGCACATCGGGGCCACCACGATACGGTTGGGCAAAGTCAATGCGCCGCGCGGTGAGTGGAGTTGAATCGGGGTGAACAGCAGGCTCATGGTCTTATGTTGTCAGTCAAAAAACGCCATCTTAAGACCGGAACAAGCACCTGGGGAAACGCCAGCAGCCAAAAAAAAACGACCCTTGTGGGGTCGTGTTTTTTGCCTACAGGCCTGGTGCCGGAGGCCGGAATCGAACCGGCACGGTGTTTTGCACCGGCAGATTTTGAATCTGCTGCGTCTACCAATTTCGCCACTCCGGCTAAAGAGGGGATTCGAATTATGGCACAGTGTGGGCATGAACTATCCCAGCATAGAAGCCGCAATCGGCAACACCCCGATTGCCAGACTACAACGTATTGGTGCGTCAGACAACCAAGCGCGTGGCAATGTGTTGCTTGGCAAATTAGAAGGCAATAACCCTGCGGGTTCTGTCAAAGACAGGCCAGCCCTGTCGATGATTCAACGCGCCGAAGAACGCGGCGATATCCAACCTGGCGATACGTTGATCGAAGCTACTTCGGGCAACACCGGTATTGCTTTGGCCATGGCCGCCGCGATCAAAGGCTATCGCATGGTGTTGATCATGCCTGAGGATTTGTCGATTGAACGCGCCCAAACCATGAAAGCATTTGGCGCGGAATTGATACTCACCTCGAAAAGCATTGGCATGGAAGGCGCTCGCGACTTGGCCGACCGCATGCAAGCCGAGGGCAAAGGTCGCGTGTTGGACCAATTTGCCAATGCCGACAATCCGCGTGTGCACTATGAAACCACCGGCCCAGAAATTTGGCAGCAAACGGATGGGCGTATCACGCATTTCGTCAGCGCCATGGGCACAACCGGCACCATCACCGGTGTGTCGCGGTATTTGAAAGAAAAAAATCCCCACGTAAAAATCATCGGCGCTCAGCCCAGCGAAGGCTCGCGCATTCCCGGTATTCGGAAATGGTCGCCCGAGTACTTGCCCAAAATTTACGACGCCACCCATGTCGATGAACTTGTCTATGTGAGCCAAACGGATGCAGAAGACATGTGCAGGCGCATGGCCCGAGAAGAAGGCATATTTGCAGGCATATCGGCCGCAGGCGCTTGTTGGGTGGCTTTACAAATTGCAAAGCAAGTTCACGATGCCACCATCGTGTTCATCGTGTGTGACCGTGGTGACCGTTACCTGTCGACCGGGGTGTTCCCCGCATGAGCGCTTTCCAATACTGCCCGATGTGCGCCACCGAGTTGCAAGCCATCACCCAAGAAGAGGATGGCGGCCCCAAAGAGCGGATGCGCTGTGTGGTGTGTCAGTGGACGCACTGGAACAACCCAACGCCAGTGCTCGCCGGCATTGTTCAATACCACGACCAAATTCTGCTCGCCCGCAATGCCGCTTGGCCAGGCCGACGTTTTGCTTTGATCACGGGCTTCATGGAAGCCGGTGAATCCCCTGAAGAAGGCATCACCCGTGAAATCGCGGAAGAAACCCAGTTGCAAGTGTCGTCGTTGAAATTGGTCGGTGTGTATGACTTTCAGCGCATGAACCAAGTCATCATTGCCTACCATGCAGTTGCTGACGGCGAGGTGCGTTTATCGCCCGAGTTGGCCGAGTACAAATTGTTCAACTACCCAGACATCATTTGCTGGCCCGCAGGGACGGGTTATGCAATGGGGGACTGGTTGCGCACCCAAGGCATCGAGCCGCGTTTCATGAGTTGGGAAGAGCGCGCTGCGCAAAACTTAGAATGACCGCCATGCAGATCGATCAAGAATTAGACACACGCGGCCTCCATTGCCCCTTGCCCATTTTGAAAGCCAAAAAAGCTTTGACGGCGATGCAAAGCGGTCAATTGCTCAAAGTGGTGTCCACCGACAAGGGCTCATTGCGCGACTTCGCTGCCTTCTCCAAGCAAACAGGCAACGAATTGATGTCGCAAGAAACCGTGGGTGACGACTTTATTCACGTGCTGAAAAGACGCTGAACGATCTCAAGTTTTTTTGCCGAGAAAGATGGACATGGCGGGTCGGGCCGACTCGAACGTTGCCGCTCGCGGCGATGAGAGGCGACCAAGCCCGCCGTGGCCAGCGTTAAGCCAAAGCATGAAAAGTTTTAGCCCAGCCTTTTCAGCTGATCTTTCACTTTGTGCAAGGTGTCTTCAAAGTCTGCCAATCGCTGACGTTCTTGAGCGATCACAGCGGGCGGCGCTTTAGCTACAAACGCTTCATTGCCGAGTTTGCCGTTGGCTTTGACGATTTCGTTTTCCAATCGTGTGATTTCTTTGGTCAGACGCGCCTTTTCCGCCGCCACATCCACTTCGATGAACAAACATAAACGGATGTTGCCGACGACGGCAACAGGCGCAGACTGCGCAGCAGTTTGCCAAGCCGCTTCGTCTTCAAACACTTTGACCTCACTCAGTTTGGCCATGGCTTTGATGACATGCGCGTTGTCGCTGACAAAGTCGGCGTCTCCCAAAGAGAACAAAGGCATTTTGGTGCTGGGTGACACACCCATTTCACTGCGCAGAGTTCGACATGCGTCGACCATGGCCTTGAGTTGATTCACATGGGCGATGGCATCGTTGTCGACTTTTTGCAATTGGGCCAGGGGATAAGCAGCGATGCTGACCGATTCACCGGCCAGGCCAGCGACAGGCGCGACTTTTTGCCACAGCGCTTCGGTGATGAATGGAATGATGGGATGCGCCAAACGCAAAATGGCTTCGAGCGTGCGAATGAGGGTGCGGCGTGTGGCGCGTTGTTGCGACGCGTTGCCTTGTTGAATTTGCACCTTGGCAATTTCCAAATACCAATCGCAATACTCGTTCCAGACAAATTCATAAATGGCCGTGGCGACATGGTCTAAGCGGTATTCCGCAAAGCCTTTGGCCACTTGCTCTTCGGTGAGTTGCAGCAAGGAACTGATCCACCGGTCGGCTTGGCTGAATGTCATGTATTGGTAAAACGGCCCAGCGGGAATGGCTTCGCCGCTTTCGCTGATGCGAGGCGGTGAGCATTCGGCCTTGGTGTGTTCTTTCAGACCGCAATCTTGACCTTCGCAATTCATCAGCACAAACCGCGAGGCGTTCCACAGCTTGTTGCAAAAGTTGCGATAGCCTTCACAGCGCTTGCTGTCAAAGTTGATGCTGCGCCCCAAAGAGGCCAGTGCAGCAAATGTGAAGCGCAATGCATCTGCGCCATAGGCAGGAATACCGTCTGGAAATTCCTTTTCGGTGTTTTTGCGTACCTGAGGCGCGGTTTCGGGCTTGCGCAAACCTTGGCTGCGTTTGTCCAGCAAAGGAGGGAGTGCAATGCCGTCGATCAA
>SXWY01000063.1 GCA_005789825.1 Burkholderiales bacterium
CAGGGCATGCTCGGCCATGCCCATGGGCGAATGAAACGCTTGCTGAAGCGAACCCATGGCAGGATGCAGTGAACTGTTGACATAGATAGCGTTGTTGAAGAAATCACCAAACAACATGGGTTCAATCGTGTAAAAACCAATCAACACTGACGGAATGGCCAATAGCACCAAAGGCAATGTGACCACCCAAGGCGATTCGTGTGGTGTGTGTGCATGCGAGCTGTCATGGTGGGCATGGGGATCTTGGTCAAAACGCGGCTTTCCATGGAACACCAAAAAGTACATGCGAAAAGAATAAAACGCCGTCACAAACACACCTGCTAACACTGCAAAATGCGCCCATGGTGCAGCGGGCAGATGGCTGGCGGCGACCGCCTCAATGATGCTGTCTTTGGAATAAAAACCAGAAAAAAGCGGCGTACCAATCAGCGCCAACGACCCCAATAACGATGTCAGCCATGTGATGGGCATGTACTTGCGCAAACCGCCCATGTAACGGATGTCTTGGTTGTGGTGAACACCCATGATGACCGAACCAGCAGCCAAAAACAGCAAGGCTTTGAAAAATGCATGGGTCATCAAATGGAATACTGCAACGGAATAAGCAGATGCGCCCAATGCCACCGTCATATAGCCCAACTGTGAAAGTGTGGAATACGCCACCACCCGCTTGATGTCGTTTTGCACAATGCCCAAAAAGCCCATGAACAAAGCCGTAATGGCACCCACTGACAGCACCAAGTTGAGCGCGGTGTCAGATAACTCAAACAAAGGTGACATGCGAGCCACCATGAATATGCCAGCGGTCACCATCGTGGCGGCGTGGATCAAAGCAGAAATAGGTGTCGGGCCCTCCATCGAGTCTGGCAACCAAACATGCAAAGGAAACTGCGCCGATTTGCCCATGGCACCAATGAACAAACAAATGCAAATAACGGTGACCAACATCCAATCGGTCCCCGGCAAGGTCAATGCGGCCAATTGGTCTGCTTTGGCAAACGCCTCGGTGTAATTCAAAGTACCCGCATAAGCGGCAATCAACCCGATGCCCAAAATAAAGCCGAAATCACCCACACGGTTTACCAAAAAGGCTTTCATATTGGCAAACACCGCGCTGGGCTTGTTGAACCAAAACCCAATAAGCAAATAAGAGACCAAACCCACAGCCTCCCAACCAAAAAACAACTGAAGCATGTTGTTGCTCATCACCAGCATCAACATAGCAAAGGTGAACAAAGAGATATAGGCGAAAAAACGGTTGTACCCCTCGTCTTCTTCCATATATCCGATGGTGTAGATATGAACCATCAACGAGACAAATGTGACCACGCACATCATCATGGCAGTGAGCCCATCGACCATGAAGCCGATTTCCATTTTCAATTCACCAATTTGCATCCAGGTGTAAATGGATTCGTTGAAGCGGGCACCCTCCACCACATCTTGCAAGGTCATCGCAGACAAAATGAAAGAGACCAACACGCCCAAAATAGTGAGGCTGTGCGCCCAGCGGCGTCCAAGTCCGTTGCCGCCGAGATGGGTGCCCCAAATGCCTGCCAACAGCGAACCGGCCAAAGGGGCCAGCGCAACGGTGACCAAGGTGGAAGCTTGAATAGTTTGGCTCATGGTGATGCTGAATTAACCTTTGAGGCTATTGAGTTCGTCAACATTGACACTGGAACGGTTGCGAAATAAGAGCACCAAAATAGCCAGCCCGATGGCGGATTCAGCGGCAGCAACCGTCAGGATAAAAAACACAAATACCTGACCGTGCATGTCGCCCAAGTAGTGTGAAAACGCAACGAAATTGGTATTGACGGCAAGCAACATCAGCTCGATGGCCATCAACAAAACAATCAGGTTTTTTCGGTTCAGAAAAATACCGATCACCGACAACGCGAATAAAACCGCGCCCAGCGTGAGGTAGTGACCGAGGGTGATGTTCATGGTTTGGGCTCCTCTGCCTCAGGCGGCACCAAGGGTTGTTGCACCGGGTCCATTTTGACCATGCGCAAACGGTCAGCGGCTTTGACTTTGACTTGTTCGCCCGGGTCTTGCGCTTTCGTATCTTTTCTCTCTCGCATGGTCAATGCAATCGCTGACACGATGGCCACCAAAAGAATGACTGCCGCGACTTCCAATGGATACAAGTACTCGGTGTAGAGCAAAACACCCAGATCGCGAGTGTTGGACACGGGCAATCCGTTGGCGACAGCAGTGTCCGCAGCAATTTGGGAAGAACGAAATCCACCCATCAACACGGAAGCCAACTCCAGCGCCAACACCGCGCCAATGAAGGCCGCCAAGGGAAAATGTTTCCAAAAATCTTTTTTCAACGCATCTAAGTTGATGTCAATCATCATCACCACAAACAAGAACAACACCATCACTGCGCCCACATAAACCAGTACCAGCGTGATGGACAGAAATTCAGCTTTGAGAAGCATCCAAATGCCAGAGGCTTGTAAAAACGCAAGCACCAAATACAAGGCGGCATGCACTGGGTTGCGAGCCGTGATAACGCGCAAGGCTGCGAACAGCATGACCGCCGAAAATACATAGAAAAGCGCTGACTTGGTATCCATGGACTCGTCTGCTCCTGGGTTAGCGGTATTTGGCGTCTGCCGCCTTGTTGGCAGCAATTTGAGTTTCGTATTTATCGCCTACTGCCAGCAGCATGTCTTTGGTGAAATACAAATCGCCGCGTTTTTCACCGTGGTATTCAAAGATATGTGTTTCCACAATCGAGTCCACAGGACAGCTTTCTTCGCAAAAGCCACAAAAAATACATTTGGTCAAATCGATGTCGTAACGCGTGGTTCGGCGCGATCCGTCGTCACGCACATCCGATTCAATCGTGATGGCCATGGCAGGACACACCGCTTCACATAATTTGCAAGCAATACAGCGTTCTTCGCCATTTTCATAGCGGCGCAAGGCATGCAACCCGCGAAAACGCGGACTCTGTGGTGTTTTTTCTTCGGGAAACTGCACTGTGATCTTGCGGGCAAACATATAGCGCCCGGTGATCGCGAAACCCTTGAAAAATTCCAGCAGTAAAAAACTGGAAAAGAAATCAGCCCAAGAGAACGGCGTAGGTGGTGAGGTGGAAGTATGCGTAGTCATGGTGGTGTGTGCATCAGTTCCAAATATTCCAAGGGGTTTGCATCCAAGCCCCGATCAAAACCAGCCAGACCAAGGTCACTGGAATGAATATCTTCCAACCCAGTCGCATGATTTGGTCGTAGCGGAACCGGGGGAAAGTGGCGCGTACCCACAAGAACATGGTGACCACCACAAATATTTTGGCGGCCAACCAAATCCAACCGGGTACCCAAGCCAAATACACCGTGTCCAACGGCGGCAACCAGCCGCCCAAAAACAACAACACGGCGATGGTAGACACCAAAATCATGTTGGCGTATTCGCCCAAGAAAAACAATGCGAATGACATGCCAGAGTATTCGATCATGTGGCCCGCCACAATTTCGGATTCGCCTTCCACCACATCAAACGGATGGCGGTTGGTTTCAGCCAAACTGGCAATGAAATACACCACAAAAATAGGCAGCAATGGCAACCAATTCCAAGACAAAAAGCCCAGGCCTTGCTCGGCGAACATGCCTTTGCCTTGCCCAGTGACGATATCGATCAAGTTAAGACTGCCAGAAACCATCAACACCACCACCAGACAAAAGCCCATGGCGATTTCATAGCTGACCATTTGTGCGGAAGCACGCAAGGCGCCCAAAAAAGCGTATTTGGAATTCGAAGACCAGCCAGCGATGATGATGCCGTACACCTCTAAGGATGTGATGGCCATCAAAAACAACAAGCCCGCATTCACATTCGCCAGCACCACTTCTGGGCCAAAGGGAATCACAGCCCATGCTGCCATGACAGGCATGATGGTCATCACCGGCCCCAAAAAAAACAAGCCTGAACTGGCCTTGGTCGGCAAGATGATTTCTTTGGTGAGAATTTTGATCGCGTCTGCAATCGGTTGCAACAGACCGCCCGGACCGGTGCGGTTGGGGCCCAAACGGATTTGCGTGAACCCAATGGCTTTGCGTTCCCATAAAGTCAAATAGGCCACGCAGCCTAACAACGGCAACACCACCGCCACGATTTTCAACAATGTCCACAACACGGGCCACACCAAGCTGGTCCACCAAGGCGCGGTGAAGAGCGAGGCACCTGCGTTGAACAACAGGTCAACCATGGTCCACCTCTACTCGCGCGTCTGCAGTCATTTGCAATGCAGGGGCGCGGCGAACCAACGCATCTAGCTGGTAGATGGATGCACACACCGGTGCTTGTGTGGCTGGTGTGAGATCAATGCTGGCATGGGTTTCATTGGACAAACGCGATGCGATGTCAGCTGGCAATGCCTGTGCACGAACTTGTTCAATCGTTTCAAACGCAAAGCCCGCCAACCCCAGCATGCTGCCCAGCACCCTGAAGACTTTCCATGCCGGACGGGTTTCGCCCAAGGGCTTGACCACGCCATGAAAACTTTGTGCCCGCCCTTCGGTGTTGACAAACGTGCCAGCTGTTTCAGTGAATGGCGACACCGGCAACAACACGTCGCTGATATCCAAATTGGTTTTAAAGGGTGACAAGGTAACCACCATGTCTGCAGTATCCAGCCGATGCTGTTTCACGGCGCAGTCGTGTTGAGGTTCGGTATGCAACAAAAACATGGCTTTGATAGACGTGGATTGCAACATATGAGCCGCATGCTTGCCCTGACCAAGGGGTCTGGCAGACACCAGTTGTGCGCCCACCGTGTTGGCGGCTTCGCCCAAATAGCCGACGATGCAACCCGCTTGTTGTCCAATGAATTGCGCCAGCGCCAGCAAGCCAGAAGCCTTGGCATGGTGAGCCGCTGCATTGCCCAGCAAGATGGCTTTGCGCTCACCGCTGACCAAAGCTGCTGCAATGGTTTGCACACCGGGTGCGTGGGCATTACCCGCCACGGGAGGCTGTGTGTTTTTCAACTGCGCAAGCGCAGCAGCAATATCGGCCAAAGACTGCACCCATACCGATGGATCAGCGATGACGGTATGCGCCACAGGCATAGCCCAATCAAACGCTTTTTCATTCAAGGCAAATACCTTCGCGCCACGGCGTGCCGCTTGTCGAACACGCTGTGCCAATAAAGGCTGGTCTTTGCGAATATGAGAGCCAACGATCAAGACGGTGTCCAGCGTCGACAAAGAAGCCAGGGAAGTGCCTAACCAACGTACTTTGCCCTCGTGCGTGAAGTCGGCAGCACGCAAACGGGTGTCAATGTTGTCACTGCCAAGGCCACGCATGAACTGCGTTGCAAGATAAAGTTCTTCGAGCGTGCTGTGTGGACTGGCCAAACAACCCAGGGCGGCGTCCCCATGGTCTGCGCGAATTTGTTGAACACCGTTGGCAACGTATTCAAGGGCGGTGGACCAGTCCACAGTGATCCATTCTCCGTTTTGCTTGAGCATGGGCTGCATCAAACGGTCTTCGCTGTTGAGCGCTTCGTAACTGAAACGATCGCGGTCTGCGATCCAGCATTCGTTGACCTCTTCGTTTTCTAAGGGAACCACACGCATCACGCGGTTGTTTTTCACTTGCACCATCAGATTGGCACCCGTTGCATCGTGCGGGCTGATGGATTTGCGGCGGCTCAGCTCCCAAGTGCGGGCTTGGTAGCGAAACGGTTTGCTGGTCAATGCGCCAACCGGACAGATGTCGATCATGTTGCCGGACAACTCAGAATCCACAGTTTCACCGACGAACGCTTCAATTTCAGAATGCTCGCCCCGCTGCGACATGCCAAGCTCCATGCTGCCTGCGATTTCCTGACCAAAGCGAACGCAACGGGTGCAATGGATGCATCGGCTCATTTCTTCCATGCTGACCAAGGGACCGACATCTTTGTGGAACACGACACGCTTTTCTTCTTCATAACGTGAAGCACTGCCGCCATATCCCACCGCCAAATCTTGCAATTGGCATTCACCGCCTTGGTCGCAAATGGGGCAATCCAAGGGGTGGTTGATGAGCAAAAACTCCATCACCGCTTTTTGTGCCTTGATCGCACGATCTGATTTGGTGTGCACCACCATGCCTTGGGTCACCGGTGTGGCGCACGCGGGCATGGGTTTGGGCGCTTTTTCAATGTCCACCAAACACATGCGGCAATTGGCTGCAATGCTGAGTTTGCGGTGGTAGCAAAAATGCGGGATGAAGGTGCCCGCCTGTTCAGCGGCTTGAATGACCACACTGCCTTCAGCCACCTGCACGGTCTTGCCGTCAATTTGCAGTTCAACCATGGTGCTCACCTGCCATCGCGGCCGCCGTCACCATGCAACGCTTGTGGGTGATGTGGTGTTCGAACTCGGCACGAAAATGTTTGAGCATGCCGCGCACAGGCATGGCCGCTGCATCACCTAAGGCACAAATGGTGCGACCCATGATGTTCTCGGCCACGCTGTCGAGCAGCGCCATGTCGGAGGCTTTGCCTTGTCCTTGCTCAATGCGGTCAACCATGCGCGACAACCAACCGGTGCCCTCGCGACACGGTGTGCATTGTCCGCATGACTCGTGCATGTAAAACGCAGAAAGGCGTTGCAGGCTTTTCACCATGCAGCGTGTGTCATTGAGCACGATGACCGCGCCCGAACCCAACATGGAGCCCGCTTTGGCAATGGCGTCGTAGTCCATGGTGATGTCCATCATGATGGATGCGGGCAACACCGGCGCGGATGAACCGCCAGGGATCACGGCTTTCAAAGCGCCGCCTTGCACACCGCCCGCCAATTCGAGTAATTGCGAAAAAGGTGTGCCCAAGGGAATTTCGTAATTCCCCGGACGGGCAACATCACCGCTGACGGAAAAAATCTTGGTGCCGCCGTTGTTGGGCTTGCCGCAAGCCAAATAGGCTGCGCCGCCATGGCGAATGATCCAAGGAACCGCTGCGAATGTTTCGGTGTTGTTGATGGTGGTAGGCTTGCCATACACACCAAAGCTCGCGGGAAAAGGTGGCTTGAAACGAGGCTGGCCTTTTTTGCCTTCCAGAGACTCAAGCAACGCGGTTTCTTCACCGCAAATATAGGCACCGAAACCATGGGCGGCATACAACTCAAAACTGAATTCGCTGCCTTGTATGCGCTGCCCCAAATAGCCTGCGTCTCTGGCTTCTTTCAGCGCCAGCTCGAAGCGCTCATAGGTTTGGAAGATTTCGCCGTGTATGTAGTTGTAGCCCACAGAAATGCCCATGGCATAAGCAGCGATGGCCATGCCTTCGATCACGATATGCGGGTTGTATTCCAGTATGTCTCGGTCTTTGCAGGTGCCGGGTTCGCCTTCGTCCGAGTTGCAGACCAAGTATTTTTGGCCGTTAAATTGACGTGGCATGAAACTCCACTTCAATCCCGTTGGGAAACCTGCGCCACCGCGACCACGCAATCCCGATTCTTTGACACAAGCGATGACCTGGTCTTGCGTCCAAGCGGCCTCACCGTTCAGTCCCAAAATCGTGCGCAGCGCCTGATAGCCGCCACGCGCCACATAGTCTTGTAAGCCCCAATTGCGACCGTTGAGGTCTGCGTAAATTTGAGGCTGAATATGGCGGCCATGAAAACATGACTCCAGTCCATGGGATTGAAACTGCGCCAACAATTGCTGAACGTTCATGAATGGGCCTCCGCCTGTTGCAGACCGTCAATCAGTTGGTCTAATTTGTCGTGGCTCATAAAACTGCACATGTTGCGGTCGTTGACCAACAGCACCGGTGCGTCTGCACATGCGCCCATGCATTCGCCGGGTTGCAAAGTGAACATGCCGTCTTGGGTGGTTTGACCCACTTCCACATCCAATTTTTTGCACAAATGTTCAAGGGCTTTTTGGCCACCGCGAAGTTGGCAAGGCAAGTTGGTGCAGACATTGATCTTGAAGCGGCCTACGGGTTGCTGATTGAACATGTTGTAGAAGGTAAACACCTCATGCACCGCCATGACGGGCATCTCCAGCACTTGGGCCAAGGCTTTTTCGTGGGCAGGTGTGACGAAGCCGTGCTCTTGCTGAAGGATAGATAAACAGGCAATCACCGCAGATTGCTTTTGATCAGCGGGGTATTTGTCCAGTTCGTGTCGAAACCGGGCCATGGTTTGGTCCGAGAAAAAGTCGGTGTGCGAGCTCATCGGTCAATCTCTCCAAACACAATGTCCATGGTGCCGATGATGGCCACGGTGTCCGAAATCATGTGGCCGCGCGTCATTTCGTCCATGGCGGCCAAATGCGCAAAACCCGGTGGGCGGATTTTCAGGCGGTAAGGTTTGTTTGCGCCATCACTGACCAAATAAATCCCAAATTCACCCTTGGGATGTTCAACCGCCGCATAAGCCTCACCCTCGGGCACATGAAAGCCTTCTGTGAACAACTTGAAATGGTGGATCAACTCTTCCATGCTGGTCTTCATGGACTCGCGCGACGGTGGCGCCACTTTGTGGTTGTCGGTGATGACGGGACCAGGGTTGTCGCGCAGCCATTTGACACACTGGCCGATGATGCGGTTAGATTGACGCAACTCTGCGACGCGAACCAAGTACCTGTCATAGCAGTCGCCGGTGGTGCCCACTGGCACATCAAAATCTACTTGGTCATAAACGTCATAGGGCTGTTGCTTGCGCAAATCCCAAGCGATACCAGAACCGCGCAACATCGGGCCGGTGAAGCCCAGGTTTTTGGCACGCTCGGGCGTGACCACACCAATACCGACGGTGCGTTGTTTCCAAATGCGGTTGTCTGTCAACAAGGTTTCGTATTCGTCCACGTATTTGGGGAAGCGGTGGGTGAAGTCATCGATGAAGTCGAGCAATGACCCTTGGCGGTTTTCGTTCATGCGCGCGATGGTGCGGGCATTTTTGATTTTGCTGACCTGGTATTGCGGCATGTGGTCTGGCAGATCACGATAAACGCCCCCAGGACGGAAATAGGCAGCATGCATGCGCGCACCAGACACTGCTTCGTACATGTCGTAGAGGTCTTCGCGCTCGCGGAAACAATAAATCAATATATTCATGGCACCGCAATCAAAACCATGCGCGCCTAACCACAGCAAATGGTTGAGCATGCGCGTGATTTCTGCAAACATGACGCGGATGTATTGGGCGCGCAAAGGCACTTCCAGCCCCATGAGCTTTTCGATGGCCAAGCAATACGCATGCTCGTTGCACATCATGGAGACGTAATCGAGACGGTCCATGTAGGGCAACGATTGAATGTATGTTTTGCTCTCGGCCAGTTTTTCAGTGGCGCGATGCAACAAGCCAATATGTGGGTCGGCGCGTTGCACCACTTCGCCATCAAGTTCAAGCACAAGACGCAACACGCCGTGTGCCGCAGGATGCTGAGGCCCTAAATTCAAGGTGTAATTTTTGATATCGGCCATGGCTTTATTTCAATCCGCCGTATTGGTCTTCACGGATGATGCGAGGCGTGATTTCGCGAGGCTCGATGGTGACGGGTTGGTAGATGACACGCTTTTGCTCGGCGTCATAACGCATTTCCACATGTCCCGAGGTAGGAAAGTCTTTGCGGAACGGGTGTCCGATGAAACCATAGTCGGTCAACAAGCGGCGCAGATCCACATGGTCTTTGAAGAGAATGCCAAACAGGTCGAAGGCTTCGCGCTCAAACCAATTGGCGGCGTTCCACACGTTGGTGACCGAATCGAGTTGAGGCATATCGTCATCGCTGGCATGCACACGCAGGCGCAAACGCCAGTTGTGGGTGAGTGACAGCAAATGCAACACCACAGCGTAACGCGGCGCTTGTGTGTACTTTGATTCAGCACCATCTTTGTATGCCGAGTAATCCATGCCACACAAATCAAGGAGCTGTTCAAAAGCCAAGGCGGGATGATCTCTCAGCGTGGTTGCAACGGCCAAGTAATCGTTTTCTTTGACGGTCAATGTCAATTCGCCCAAGGCCAATTGCAGATCTTGAATCTGAGTTCCCAAAACATGCCTGAGCGAGGTTTGGAGTGTGTCTATCGAAACAGTGATGGTCATAAACAATGTCAACGCGCGATGGTGTTTTCGCGGCGAATTTTGGATTGCAATTGCAAAATGCCATAAAGCAATGCTTCTGCCGTCGGAGGGCAACCGGGCACATACACATCCACCGGCACAATGCGGTCACAACCGCGAACCACAGAAGAGCTGTAGTGGTAGTAACCGCCGCCGTTGGCGCATGAACCCATGGAGAGCACCCAG
>SXWY01000064.1 GCA_005789825.1 Burkholderiales bacterium
CACCATCACATCACCCGCTTTGATCTTGCCATCGAGCACCGCTTTGAGCGCGGACTGTTCGTCGTCAAACACCCTGGCTGGGCCTGTGATGACCGGGTTTTTCAAACCCGTGATCTTGGCAACAGCGCCTTCAGGCGATAAATTGCCTTTCAAGATTGCCAAGTGGCCCTCAGCGTACATGGGCTTGTCGATCGGGCGAATGACGTCTTGGTCGGCGCGTGGTGCGTCTGGCACATCGGCCAAATTGTCAGCCATGGTCTTGCCAGTGATGGTCATGCAGTCGCCGTGCAGCAAACCGGCTTTGAGCAAAATTTTCATGACTTGCGGAATGCCGCCGGCTTTGTGCAAGTCGACCGCCAAATATTTGCCACTGGGTTTGAGGTCGCAAATGACAGGCACTTTTTTGCGCATGCGCTCAAAGTCATCAATCGTCCAGTCCACTTGCGCCGCGTGGGCGATCGCCAGAAAGTGCAGAACCGCATTGGTGGATCCGCCAGTGGCCATGATGACCGCCACAGCATTTTCAATCGCCTTTTTGGTCACGATGTCGCGTGGCTTCAAATCTTTTTTGATGGCCTCGATCAGTACCTTGGCAGCTTGCTTGGCAGAGTTTTGTGTTTCATCATGCGGATTCGCCATCGTGGACGAATAGGGCAATGACATGCCCAGCGCCTCAAAAGAAGAAGACATGGTGTTGGCTGTGTACATGCCGCCACAAGAGCCTGTGCCGGGAATGGCACGCATTTCAATTTCACGCAAATCCGCGTCGCTCAATTTGCCAGCTGCGTTCTCGCCAACCGCTTCGAACACACTCACGATGTTCAAGTCCTTGCCCTTGTAATGGCCGGGCAAAATAGTGCCACCGTAGACATAGATGGCAGGCACATTGGCACGCAACATGCCCATCATGCCACCGGGCATGTTTTTGTCGCAACCACCGACCACCAACACGCCATCCATCCATTGGCCACCAACACATGTTTCAATGCAGTCAGAGATGACTTCACGGCTGACCAAGGAATATTTCATGCCTTCGGTGCCCATGCTCATGCCATCTGAAATGGTGGGTGTACCAAAAATTTGTGCATTGCCACCGGCCTCTTCGATGCCAGCCACGGCGGCATCGGCCAGCTTTTGCAAACCGCTGTTGCAAGGTGTGATGGTGGAATGTCCATTGGCCACCCCGACCATCGGTTTGACGAAGTCACCTTCCTGGTAACCCATGGCGTAGTACATGGAACGGTTGGGTGCACGCGATTTGCCTTCGGTGATGTTGGCTGAACGGCGGTTGATTTTGATGGAGGAGGTAGCCATGGGAATTCCAAAGTTTCAATACGGACAATGGCAGAGTTTAGCCTTGCGACTTGCCCGCCACACCCAATCAGGGCGACAACTGCGTTGTACCTTGCTTTGAAGCACAATCTGTAACATGCTGATACATCCTCAATTCGATCCGGTCGCCCTGTCACTCGGGCCACTGTCCATCCACTGGTACGGCATCACCTACCTTGTGGCTTTCGTGCTTTTTTTGGGGCTGGCGCGTTGGCGACTCCAGCATGAGCCCTTCGCCACATTGGCTAAACGCGGTATTTGGAAAACCCAGCATATCGATGACTTGATGACTTACGGCGTGTTGGGCGTGGTGTTGGGCGGGCGCATCGGTTATTGTCTTTTTTACAAGCCCGGTTATTACGCGGCGCACCCGTTAGAAATCGCGTATATCTGGCAAGGCGGTATGAGTTTTCACGGCGGCATGCTGGGAGTGATAGGTGCCATGGCCTTGGCAGCCTGGCGTCGCCAGCGACATTGGTTGGAGATCACAGACTTTGTCGCCCCTTGCGTGCCGACAGGGTTGGCGGCTGGCCGCATGGGCAATTTCATCAACGGTGAGTTGTGGGGCAGGGCGGCAGATCCGAGCTTGCCTTGGGCCATGGTGTTTCCACAAAGCGGGTCAGACATACCCAGACACCCCTCCCAAATTTACCAATTTTTGCTAGAGGGTTTGTTGTTGTTCGCGGTGCTGTGGTTTGTGTCTCGCAAGCACCGTCCCACGGGTTGGGTGTCCGGTGTTTTTTTGGTGGGCTATGGCAGTTTGCGATTTATGGCGGAGTATTTCCGCGAGCCTGACGCGCACTTGGGACTGTTGTCCATGGGTTTGTCGATGGGTCAGTGGTTATGCGTACCCATGGTGCTGGTTGGAATGGGTTTAATGGTCTGGTCTGGCCGTCGACAACCGTCCACTGACATGGCTTGAGCTGGGTGGAAAAACCATGACTCAAGCCAATTTGTACAACGCGTTGCGTGCTGGCTTTCCTGCTGATTTGCAAGCCATTGCGATAGAGACCGATGACGGATTGGCTTACAGCTGGAGCGACTTGGAGCGTGGCAGCGCCATGCTGGCCAACTGGATAGACAGTTTGCAATTGCCCGCTGCTTCTCGCATGGCGGTGCAAGTAGAAAAGTCCGTGGAAGTGTTGATGCTGTATTTGGCCAGTTTGCGCACGGGCCATATTTTTTTGCCGCTCAACCCGGCTTATCAAATCGCCGAGGTCGCCTATTTTTTGGCCAATGCTGAACCGGCTGTGGTGGTGTGTGCTCCTCAGCAATTCTGCGCGGTGAGCAAAATTGCGTTTCAGTCGGGGACGCAGTATGTGGTGACCTTAGATGATCAACGCGGTGGCAGTTTGCTGCAACGCGCTGCACACCACAGCGATCAGCACACACCCGTGCACCGGCAAGCAGACGATATCGCTGCCATCATCTACACCAGTGGCACCACCGGACGCAGCAAAGGGGCCATGCTCAGTCACGGCAATTTGCTGAGCAACGCCCAAGTGCTTCATGGGTACTGGGGCTGGCGATCCAGCGACGTGCTGATACATGCACTGCCCATGTTTCATGTGCACGGTTTGTTCGTGGCGATCCATGGTGCATTGCTCAGCGGCAGCCGCATGTTGTGGCACAAACGGTTTGACCCTGTGCGCGTGTTGAACGATTTACCGCGGGCGACCGTGATGATGGGCGTACCCACTTTTTACACCCGCTTGCTAGCCTTGCCTGGGTTGAGCCCTTCGGCTTGCGCGTCCATGCGTTTGTTCATTTCTGGCTCAGCCCCAATGTTGGTGGACACCTTTGAGCAGTGGAAAGCGCGAACCGGACATACCGTGCTTGAGCGTTATGGCATGAGCGAAACCGTGATGTTGACCTCCAACCCGTATGCCCCAGATGATCGCTATGCGGGCGCATCGCAGCGTATTGGCGGCAGCGTGGGTTTTGCCTTGCCTGGCGTGCAAGTGCGCATCATGTCGGAGGATGGCAAGCCTGCCCTACCTTCTGAGGTGGGCAGCATTCAGGTGAAGGGGCCAATTGTATTTGCGGGCTACTGGCGCATGCCAGAAAAGAACGCGCAAGAGTTCACCGCTGATGGCTACTTCGTCACCGGCGACATGGGAACGCTAGACGAAAAAGGGTACGTGCGTATCGTGGGGCGCAGCAAGGATCTGATCATCAGTGGCGGATTGAACGTCTACCCGGCTGAAATTGAAGACGCTTTGAACAATCTCCCTGGCGTGGCCGAGAGCGCGGTGGTTGGTGTGCCGCATCCCGATTTTGGCGAAGTCGGTTTTGCATTTGTGTTGAGTAAACCCGGTGCGCAGCTCGAGCCTGAACAACTGTTGGCCGCCCTCAAAAGCCAATTGGCCAATTTCAAACTGCCTAAACATTGCCAAGTATTGAACGAGTTACCTCGCAACGCCATGGGCAAGGTGCAGAAAACCGTGCTTCGAGATATGGCGCAGAATTCAGAGGCGGGTCATTCTTGGTTATTGGGGTCAGGTTCCAAATTGGAACCTGACCCCAATAACCGAGTGTTTCCCTTTAAAAAACGTCAAGGGCAAGTCCCTGTCTGATAACTTGGATCAGTGAGCGCTTGAGCCACCGCCTCGCCCAATTCAATCACCGCCAACGCGTAATAACTGCTGCGGTTGTAGCGTGTGATGACAAAGAAATTTTCTGTGCCCGCCACGTAACTCGGTGGGTTGCCAGCGTTGTGCAGTTGCACCAAGGCCAATGGTTTATCGAATCCCAATGCATCGTCTGACAGAACTGCTAGCTTGCTTTGTAAATGCGCCACTGTCCATGAAGGAACAATGTCTGGCGCCAGCAGTGCATTCAAATCCTCTTCAGCGACAGCAGACACATTCACATCAAAATGCGTGGGCATGCTTGGTTGCCAGCCAAATGCTTTGAAATAGTTGGCGACAGAGCCTATCGCGTCGGCTGTACTTTTGGTCAAGTCAATGCGGCCATCGCCGTCAAAGTCCACTGCAAAACGCGCAATGCTAGAAGGCATGAACTGAGGCAAACCACTCGCGCCCGCGTAACTTCCCAGCGGCGCTGTTTTGCTGGGCTGCATTTTTTGTTGCTTTAAAAAATACGCCAATTCATTTTGAAAGAACGCTTGTCGTTCAGCGGCTTGCGGATGGGACGCAGGAAACATCAAGCTCAGCGTGCTCAATGAGTCAATCAATGGGTATTGCCCGAGGTGTTGTCCGTAAAAAGTTTCCACACCCAGGATGCCAACAATGAACTGTGGCGGAACACCGTGAATCACAAAGGCTTGATCGAGCAGCAAAGCGTTGTCACGCCAAAATTTCACACCAGATTGGATGCGGCAATCACCCAAAAACCGCGCCCGGTAAGCCGTCCAATTTTTTTGTTGGGCAGACGCTGGCGGCAGCACCATGGGCAAGATGGCTGTCAATGGTCGAGCCTGAGCAATGTGTTTTGTGACCCAGGCGACGGGCAATTTTTGTTGACGGGCAATTGTTTTGGCCAGAGCGCGAACGGCCACCGTTTTGCCAAAACGTTTGCCCTGAGTCGCTTTCATGGCTTTAGACGACTTGGGTTTTTTCTTGACAGTGGCTGCAGTTTTAGAAGGCGTGGCTTTGGTTGGGGGGTGTTTCGTGGCGGCTTGCACTTGGCTTGCGCCCATGATCCAGCACAAAAGCGCTGTGGCCAAGGCGCTTGCCCAAAATGCGCTGGCGAATTTAACGGCTTGAAGAATGTGCATGGCAGGCGAGTGTAGCTAAGCGTCTACTGAGGACGGGACATTTGCCCGTGTTAAGCTGATTTCACCCATGGAAAATTTGAATTTACTGCTATCAGCCCTGACCCAAGAAAGCCTGCCCTCTGGTTTGATCAGAGAAGCGCTTTATTTGTTGGCCATCGTCCTGTTTGCATGGTTGACCGCATGGGTAATGGGTCGGCATTCCAAAACCGAATCGGTGTTGTTTGGCAAACAAGTCATCGATGGTTTGTTATTTCCTTTATTGGCCTTGTTACTGACTTATTTCGTGCAGGTTCTGCTGCTCAAGCAACATGCGCTTATCTTGCTCAAGTTGGCTGTGCCGATCTTGTTTTCTTTGGCCTTGATTCGATTGTGTGCGCGTGTGTTGATGGCGGTTTTTCCGCGCTCTCCCTTGGCTGTGTTGACCGAACGGTTGGTGTCCTGGTTGGCTTGGGGCGTGGCGGTGTTGTGGATCACCGATTTGCTGCCTTTGGTGGTCGCAGAGATGGAGCAAATCCATCTGAATTTTGGTCGGGTAAAACTGGATTTGCGCACCCTGTTTGAAGGTTTGTTGTCTTCAGGTTTGGTGTTGGTGCTCAGCCTGTGGCTGTCAGCCGGTATTGAGCACCGCATACTGACGCAAACCGTCAGCGACTTGTCCATGCGGAAAGTGGCAGCGAATCTGCTGCGTGCAGTCATTCTTTTGTTTGGTTTGTTGTTGGCTTTGTCTGCGGTCGGTGTGGACTTGACCGCTTTGTCCGTGCTCGGCGGTGCCCTGGGCGTGGGGCTGGGCTTAGGCTTGCAAAAACTTGCTGCCAACTATGTGAGTGGCTTTGTGGTGTTGGTCGAGCGTTCAGTACGCATCGGAGACCACATTCGGGTCGATGGTGTAGAGGGGCAGGTCAGTGACATCAAAACCCGATACACCCTGATCCGCGACCCGAATGGCCGTGAATCCATTATTCCCAACGAATTGCTGATGACACAGCGGGTGGACAACTTTTCCCTGTCTGACGCTGCGGTGTCCTTGCAAACCACCGTCACTGTTTCCGTGGACAGTCCCGTTGACAAGGTTCAGGCGGTTTTGTTGAGTGCCTTGCACACGGTGTCAGAAGTGAATGCCGACCCTTCGGCGCAAGTGCATTTCAGCCGATTCAGCGCCGAGGGGTTGGAATTCACCTTGCAATTTTGGGTTGCTGATCGCTTGCATTCCCGATTGGCGGTGATGTCTCGGGTTCACCATGCGGCTTGGGCTGGTTTGCAGGCCGCAGGCATCGCGCTGCCCTTGCCCAAAACGGCGGCAGTCGCTGCTAATGCTCAGGTCGCATAGGCAAGTGTCGTCTGGCAAAACAAAAAACGGGGTCAAAAAAGCACGACCGTTCACAAATGCAATGGGATTCGTCTAGAATGACGTGTACGTCAACTTCCAGTCCTTGGAAGGCATGACTTTTACTTACCTTTATTTCTTGGAGCAAACCCATGAAGGCACTGGTCGCTGTCAAGCGCGTGGTGGATTACAACGTCAAGGTTCGGGTCAAGTCTGACCAAACTGGCGTCGATATTGCCAACGTCAAAATGAGCATGAACCCGTTCGACGAGATCGCGGTCGAAGAAGCTGTTCGTTTGAAAGAAAAAGGCGCCTTGACAGAAGTGGTGGTGGTCTCTTGCGGTGTCACCCAGTGTCAAGAAACCTTGCGCACCGCCATGGCCATTGGTGCGGACCGTGGCATTTTGGTGGAAACCGCAGAGGAACTGCAGCCCTTGGCCGTTGCCAAATTGCTCAAGGCCTTGGCCGACAAAGAGCAACCCGGTTTGGTGATTTTGGGCAAACAAGCGATTGACGATGATTGCAACCAAACTGGCCAAATGTTGGCGGCCTTGGCCGATTGGCCGCAAGCCACATTCGCTTCCAAAGTGGAAATCACCGATGCACACGCGTTGGTCACACGCGAGGTGGACGGCGGTTTAGAAACCTTGAAATTGAGTTTGCCTGCGGTGATCACCACCGATTTGCGACTGAACGAACCCCGTTACGTGACTTTGCCCAACATCATGAAGGCCAAGAAAAAACAGATCGATATTTTCAAACCCGAGGATTTGGGCGTAGATGTCACGCCTCGCATCAAAACCCTCAAGGTCAGTGAACCACCTAAGCGCAGCGCGGGTATCAAAGTGGCCGATGTTGCCGCACTGGTCGACAAACTCAAAAACGAAGCAAAGGTGATTTGACATGGCCTCCTTAGTGATTGCAGAACACGACAACCACAGTCTCAAGCCTTCCACCCTCAATACCGTGACCGCAGCCGTTGCCTGTGGCGGCGAAGTGCATGTGTTGGTTGCTGGAAAAGATGCCTCAGCAGCAGCGCAGGCCGCTTCTCAAATTGATGGCGTGAGCAAGGTGTTGCATGCCGAATCCGATGCGTTTGCGAATGGTCTGGCCGAACACATGGCCGCGCAAGTTTTGGCTTTGGCCTCGGCGTATTCGCACATTTTGTTTGCCGCAACTGCTGGCGGCAAAAACATCGCGCCCCGCGTGGCGGCCAAGCTCGATGTGGCGCAGGTCAGCGACATCACCCGTGTGGACAGCCCAGACACCTTTGAGCGCCCCATTTACGCGGGCAATGCCATGGCCACGGTGCAAGCCACCGATGCGGTCAAAGTGATCACTGTTCGCACCACGGGTTTTGATGCGGCCGGCAAGGGCGGAAATGCCACAGTCGAAACCGTTCAAGCGGCCACGGCTGACGCCAAAAGTCTGTTCATGGGCAGTGAGATTGCCAAGAACGACCGCCCCGAATTGACAGCGGCCAAAGTGATTGTGTCTGGCGGTCGAGCATTGGGCAGCGCAGAAAAATTCAATGAAGTCATCACACCATTGGCGGACAAATTAGGTGCGGCACTCGGTGCCAGCCGAGCCGCTGTCGATGCGGGCTACGCGCCCAACGACTGGCAAGTGGGTCAAACAGGCAAGATCGTGGCACCTCAGCTTTATGTGGCCTGCGGTATCAGCGGCGCCATTCAGCACTTGGCAGGTATGAAGGACAGCAAAGTGATTGTGGCGATCAACAAAGACCCCGAAGCCCCGATATTCAGCGTGGCTGACTATGGCTTGGAAGCGGATTTGTTTGTTGCTGTGCCCGAGTTGGTCAAACTGATTTAAAGAGAACCCCATGAGCTACATCGCCCCCATCAAAGACATGTTGTTCAACATGCAGCATTTGGCCCGCATTGACCAAATTGCCAACATGCCCGGTTTTGAAGACGCTGGTTTGGAAACCGCGCAAGCGGTGCTAGAGGAATGCGCGCGGTTCAACCAAGACGTGGTGGCGCCTTTGAATTGGGAGAGCGATAAAAACCCTTCGTTTTGGAAAGACGGCCACGTCACCACATCGCAGGGTTTCAAGCAGGCCTATCACCAATACGCCCAAGGCGGTTGGCAAGGCTTGCAACATCCGGCAGATTTTGGTGGACAGGGCTTGCCCAAAACCATCGGTGCAGCTTGTGGAGAAATGCTCAATGCGGCAAGCCTTAGTTTCGCGCTGTGCCCCTTGTTGACAGACGGCGCGATCGAAGCATTGCTGACCGCAGGATCCGATACGCTGAAATCCACTTACTTGGAAAAATTGGTCAGCGGCGAATGGACCGGTACCATGAATTTGACC
>SXWY01000065.1 GCA_005789825.1 Burkholderiales bacterium
GCAAGGCAATGGCGGGCGCACCCATTTGGTCCGCCCGGCCATGGCTGCAGCGGCGGCCATCCACGGACATTTTGTCGATGTGCGGCAGTTCAGTGTTTGATTTTTTTACAGATGACGCAATAGCAAAAAATCTTGATTGCCTTGCTATCTGGGCGACGCGATCAAAATCTGAGCTTTGCTGCTCTTGTTCAATTGCTTGAAAATTTGGATTTCAGTTGCTGAATCAAAGGATCTCACCATATTTTTTCAAAAATGATGTGGATGAAATTCTCAATCTGCAACCCGTCGGCCATTTGGCAAAGGCCTACCAAGTCAAACAAGTCCGAGAAGTCTTGCTGAAATACCAACTGGCTAAAGGAGTCGATAGTGATGAATAGCAAATATGAAATCATCATCTTCTGGAGCAATGAAGACAATTGCTTCATCGCAGAAGTCCCCGAACTCGCAGGTTGCAAGGCCGATGGCGACAGCTACGCCAATGCACTTGCCAATGCCCAAGCCATCATTGACGAGTGGATTGAAACTGCCCTCCTGCAACACAGAGTCATTCCTCAACCTAAAGGGCGTTTGCTATTTGCTTGAATCGAAAATCAATCATGCAAAAATTCCATATACACAAAGGCCTGGTCGCTCCCATGGACCGCGAGAACGTCGACCCCCACGCCATCATTCCCAAACAGTTTTTAAAGTCGATCAAAAAAACTGGGTTTGGTCCCAACCTGTTTGACGAATGGCGGTACCTCGATAAGGGCGAACCGGGACAAGACCCCAGCATTCGCAAACCCAACCCCGACTTTGTCTTGAACCAACCGCGTTACGCGGGTGCGTCCATTTTGTTGGCGCGTAAAAATTTTGGCTGTGGCTCATCGCGCGAACACGCACCTTGGGCGCTAGACCAATACGGTTTCAGAGCCATCATTGCGCCGAGCTTCGCCGATATCTTTTTCAACAACTGCTTCAAAAACGGTTTACTGCCCATTGTGTTGTCTGAGGCACAAGTCGGTCAATTGTTCGATGCCTGCCATGCGTTTCCCGGCTATCAACTCACGGTCGATTTAGAACGGCAAATGGTTGTGCAACCGCAAGGCGAAGAGATGGCCTTCGAAGTGCAAGCTTTTCGCAAATACTGTTTGCTCAATGGCTTAGACGACATTGGCCTCACCCTCAAACATGCTGACAAGATCCGCGCCTTTGAAACCGCTCGATTAACGGCCAAGCCTTGGCTGGCACATACTTTGAAAGACAACCCACCATGAAGATCGCTGTATTGCCCGGAGATGGCATTGGCACAGAAATCGTTGCCGAAGCGATCAAAGTTTTGCAGTCGCTGGACCTGCGCTTTGAGATGGAAACCGCGTTGGTCGGTGGTGCGGCCTATGACGCGCACGGCCACCCGCTGCCTGAAGCCACATTGAAACTGGCCATGCAATCGGACGCGGTGTTGTTCGGCGCGGTCGGCGATTGGAAATACGACTCGCTTGATCGCCCGTTGCGACCCGAGCAAGCCATTTTGGGTTTGCGCAAAAACATGGGATTGTTCGCCAATTTTCGCCCTGCTATTTGCTACCAAGAACTGGTGAATGCGTCTAGCCTCAAGCCCGAGTTGATCGCTGGTTTGGACATCCTCATCATCCGCGAATTGACTGGCGATATTTATTTCGGTCAACCGCGCGGCAGACGTGTCGCCCCCGATGGCGCATTCGCTGGTGCTGAAGAAGCCTTTGATACCATGCGCTACACCCGCCCCGAGATCGAACGCATTGCGCGGGTGGCATTTGAGGCCGCACGCAAACGCCACAAGCGCGTGACCAGCGTGGACAAAGCCAATGTGCTGGAAACCTTCCAATTCTGGAAAGACATCGTGACCGAGGTGCACAAAGACTATCCGGATGTGGCGCTGGACCATATGTATGTGGACAACGCCGCCATGCAATTGGTGAAAGAACCCAAGCGGTTTGACGTGGTGGTCACGGGCAATATGTTTGGTGACATCTTGAGCGACGAAGCTTCCATGCTGACAGGGTCCATTGGCATGTTGCCCTCAGCTTCTCTCAACGCCAGCCGTCAAGGTTTGTACGAACCCAGTCACGGCAGCGCGCCTGATATCGCGGGCAAAGGCATTGCCAATCCATTGGCCACGATTTTGAGTGCCGCCATGATGCTGCGATTTTCACTGGACCAGGAAGAGGCGGCGTTGCGCATTGAACAAGCGGTGAAAAAAGTATTGGCACAAGGGCTGCGCACTGCAGACATCTACAGCGACGGCACCCAGCATGTCAGCACAAAAGAAATGGGCGATGCGGTGGTCAAAGCTTTGGCGGCTTGACCCCCCCCGCTGGCGCCTCTTTTTCACCCGTTTTATTGCACCACCAAGCGCCCTTCCTCTAGCATTTTTTGCAGCAATGCACTGGTGGTTTCACCGCCATACAAACGTGTTTGATCCACCTGATTCTGATTGAAATTTCCATCACCTACCGAATGGATCAAATCGGTCATGGTGAACAGTTTTGAAAAATTGCTGTTACCGGTTTGATCCACCGAGCAAACCATTTGCAAATTGTTGTCCAGCTTGGTCCATTCCAATTTCACATAGCTTGAAAGTGTGCTGGCATCGTTGACAGCGCCTTTGCCCAGTTGGCTGACCAGACGGCTGTCAAACAATTGGTAAAGGCTGATGGTGTCGGCTTGCACCCCACCGTTCTTGCCAAAATTAAAGTCTTTGATCACGTCGCCGGTTATTCCGCCAATGTCGCCACTGTCTTTGGCAAACACAAACGTGTCGCTGCCGTCTCCACCGATCAAGGTGTCGCTGTCCAAACCACCGATCAAGGTGTCCGCACCCAAGCCGCCTGTCAACACATCCTCGCCTGCGCCACCAGCCATCATCACACCAGCTTTTTGCACAGCCAAGGACAATGAATTGGCGTTCAAAATTTTGTAGTTGTCATAGTCTTGGTTAGGCAAGTCTGAGCCGATCATCCAGGTGTAGGAAGGAATGGGACGACCTTGCGTATCTTGCAATTGGTTACCCGTGTATTGAATCAACAAAGGCCCATTGACCGAGTCGGTTGACTGAAACCGCAAAGAACGTTGCAAATCGTTGAACGACACCGTGGTCGGGTTGGTCGATCCGAGACCACCAAATGACAGGCTGTAGGGGCCCAAGCCTGTGACTGAAAAATCGCCTATTTGCAGGTTGGCGCCCACATCGATTTTGAGTGAATGGTCGAAGTTCAAATCCAAAATTTTGTTGTTGTTGCTCAAATCAAAGCTGTACAAACTGGTCAACCTGTCACCGCCTTGGGTGTAGAGCGTGACAGCTTTGGCATTGACATTGGGAGCGTAATAACCGTCATACCAACTGTCCGTCGCCTGCTGGTAGAAATGGCCTTGCAAACGACTGCCCAAGTTTTGCGTTAACAACAAATCCTGGTTGTCCATTTTGATTTTCAATGAACGTGTGTCTGATAACTGCCAGATATCCAAATCATTCAGCGACAAGGTTTGTGCGGCACTGTTGGAAGACAAGTCGATGGTTTCAAAGCCTGCAAGCTTGTGGTAGCCGTTGGTATTGACACGCGAATTGGCTTCGGCTTGGCTGGAATCACCACGTGCATTGCTGACATAGTCAGACAAATAAATCACCGACTTGGTGCTGAAAGCCGTGTCTAACTTCAAGGTGTCTTCGCCTCGACCACCGTCCAAATACCTGAAGTTCAAATCTTTCAAAATGAGGGTGTCATTGGCATTGCCTGTGGTGACATAGTCTGCACCCGCCACCGTCACTGTCTCTGCGCCATTGCCCGCGTTGGCGTCTTGGTTCAATAGCAGCACGTCATCCAACAAATTCATTTTGTCGTCGCTGCTCGACAAGTTGTAACTGCTTCCTTGGGTGGAAGGTTTGACAAAATACCCAACCGTACCAAATTTCACAGCTTGGTAAGTATTGATTTCTTGCAGGGCTGCTCCCTTGATGGCTTTGGCCGCCCAAACAATGTCGCCAATCATGCCGCGCCAGAGGTTGGTGACATTTTTTTCAATGTCGGCCAAGCTGTTCGGTGACGTTTGCGTTTGGTTCATGGCCCCGATCAAAAATTGGGTGGCCATGATGGCTTTGTACTGGTCGTTTTCACTCGGGTATGTCTGGTTACCTGCAGGTTTGCCACCGCCCAGCACGATTTTGTAATCGGTCACACGGTGACCAATCAATGCTGAGTTACTGAAGAAAGACACATCACCCGTCGGACCATTGGCATAAGGGCTGGCATCGTACACATGCGACAACAACAACTGGGTGCCCAAGGTACCAGAGCGTACAGGCTGAACCATGCCGTTGCCGAATTGCGTCCTGAATGGATTAAAGCCCAAATCTGCAACCACACCAGGTTTTAAAAACGGCATATCCCAACTGTATGCAACAGGGTTGTTGTTGTCCAAAATGGCTTGCCATTGTGTCAGGCCATCCCTGTTTTGTCCTTGGTATGCATCCAGCGTGTCTTGTCCCCAATAAGCCAGTCCTACATTGCCCGTGGACAACTTGAAGTCGCCGCCATTGAAGCCATTGGCGTAGTTGCTGCCGTTGGCGCCGATCGAAGTGAGAAAGCCATTTTGATTCGCGTCTTTTCTGCCATTGGCAATCACGGTGTAGGAGATTTTGTTGGGCACCACATCCGCCACGTCCTTGCTGTAGTTGGCGAATAGGTTTTGCGGATCGTTGAAATACATGAACGAACCTTTTTTGATGCCAGTTGCATCTTGCTGAGTGACCACCCATCTTTTACTGACTGCATCGTAGGTATAGTCAGGGCCGTTGAAAAATAACTGGTTATGTCCGTTGACCGCATTGCGCACCAGCATCGGGGCCTTCATATTCGACGACGTGAAAGTGGTGGCCACACTGCCACCCACAGAAGCCTGCCAAGACATCACGTTGGTACCCGTCTCTTGCACGATATTGTCGGTGTCGAACCAAATGATTTTTCCAGTGGCAGACCAATGGTCTGCAGTGGTGGATACGCTCACATTGCGCATGTCAGAAGTGACCACGCCGCCCGTACCGCGTTGAATCGTGGCGGTCAAGTTGCGCATACCGTCACCGCCCCATTGGTCGGCAGAAACCGCCACAGACACGCTGTTCGTTTGCAAATCGGCAGCAGACACCGTGACTGTGCCGACCAAATTGCTGTTGGCGGTTCCATCCATGTAGAGCTTCACCACATCCCCGACTTTGGCACCTGTCAATTTGACCGATACGTTCACGGGTGCAGCTGCGTCAGTGGCCGATATGACGTTGTCTTTGGACACCACATCAATCAACAATGTGCCTGGCTGGCTGTACAAGTCTGCCTGTGTGAGAACGGTAAATGAAGTTGACACATTGCCCGCGTTGTCCACCAACCCTGAGAGTTCAAAACTGCTACCCGGCGTCCAAGTTGGGTTGTCCCCTAGTGTGATTTCCCACACATTGCTTTTGAGCATTTGCTTGGCAATTTCCAAGGCTTCAACCTGACCTTTGTTGGTGGTGAGCGATGTGTTGTCCTGCAAGCCAGAGGTGTAAACACCGCCTATGGCTTTTAGGGTGGCATTATTGCCAAACACTTTCTGTAAGTCACCATTCACCGTTAAGGAGGGCAAATCTGTCTCGGATAAATTCACGGCTTCTGCAAAACTCAACACCAATTTGTCACCCTGCGACACCCGACCATTGTTGTCAGTGTCTGTCACCTTGATTTGTTTCATATCGGTGTCGACCTGGGTGTCTACCGTGAACGCATGGGGTACGCTGTAATAACCGTAGGATTCCGTGGAAGGGTTATAAATTTGTGCCGTCAAGGTGTAAATACCATCCCGGTTGATTTTGATCAGATCGGTTTGCTTTTTACCCAGAGTGACGTTCAAGTTAGGCTGGTTAATGAGCCAATTGGTATTGGTGAAATTGGCAAAATCTGCCAATGGCTTGTCTGTGAGTGCAAGCACTTTTTGTCCGTTCAGATAGATCGTGTATTTGTTGTCCAACGCAGGCTTGAATGCCAGCCTGTCATCTACCATGTACATCTTGAAACTGGTCGAGGCCTGCAGTTCGTTGGCATTGATCATGTTGTCAACAAACTTGGTGGAATCCATGTTGATGGTGATGGGGATCAAAAAACTGGGTGGTATCAAGGTCAAATCAGCGCTTGGCAAATTTTTGGCCACGTTGATCAAACTGGTGCGAGACAAAACAATAGGTGACGCCGAAGACAAACTGTGGTCTGCACCGAGATAAATACGAAATGTTTTGGCGTAATAGTCGCCATTGACTTTCACACTGTCGACGGCTTCGATTCTGAAGTTTTTTCCCCACTTACCAGACGCCAAGCCTTTGGATTTCAGATCGGCAATCAAATCTCGAACCAACACTGCATCTGTCAGTGACAATTCCAAGCCATCGTTGTTCGCGCCGTCTCCGTTGGCATCGAATTTCACCCAATCGCCCGACAGCGCAGGTACCGAGCGGACCACCTGAAATTCCATTTTGCTGGGCTGAGACACCTGATCAGATTTGCTGGTCCGGGCCTCGAAATATGCACTGAAATTCTCGGGTTGATCAAGGGCTAATTCAGCCAATTCAGCCGTGGTGAATGACACAAACCAGTCGCCCTTGGCATCAGACACCACGGTTTTTTCTGTGCCAATTTGCACCAAAGTATTTCCACGGGTGACAAACATTTTCACCGACACGGTTGCATTGGGTACGGTCACACCTGCGAGTTTTTGCGGGGCTGTCAATTCAGCAATGTTCACAATGTTGTCGCCCGTGAAACTTTGCAGCACCGGCGGGCTCAACGCCAAGGACACATTGAAACTGTCTACCACCTTGCCAGACACATTGCCTGCTTTGTCGGTTTGAAAAACCTCGTAATACACCACCGCTTCGGTGCGGCCATTGCCCACCAAATAAATGAAATCGTTGGGGGTCAATAGTTGGTCAAAGCTGCCATCGGTGGTGTTGTAGGGCACATGGGTTTTGGTGATTTTGTTGCCATACTGGCTTCGGAAAACAATGGTCAGGTTGGTGGAGTTCGGTAGTACCTGGCTTTGATTCGGATCAGGATCTACCAACAATTCAACACCACGCCCCTTGAAATGCTGATTGGATTGGGCTGTGGTCGGCGTGACTCCACCCACCACCGTGCTTGAGTCGGTATCGACCACAGGGGTTTTGACAAGCGTGTCTAAATGCACCCTAGAACGTTTGACCGATGAGACATTGTTTCCTTGGTCGATGATTTTGATTTCGAAATCGATTTCCTGAACCGGTTGGCCGCTGGTTTGCTGCAAAGCGCTGGTGGTCAACGTGACCAGTTTGTACCCTGCTGATATGTCAGCACTGGTGATGACCAATCCAGTCAATGAAAAGTCAGGGTTGGTATTGGCAGGGCGTTGCGGTTGTTTGTAGGCGTATTTCCAAAACTGCAGATCTATTTTGTCGTTTTCTTTCGGAGAATTCAGATTGTCAAAGGAGATTTTCAATTCCAGTCGGCTGGTTTCATTGGCGTTGAGCCAAGTGTCTGCCTCGCCTGAAATTTCAATGCGGGAGGGTGGATTTGGAATGTTTGTGTCGATGAAATACGACTGAATGGTGATGTCACTGTCATTGCCGCGCTGATCGGTTTGCCAGACATGCAATTCAAATGGACCATATGAGACGGTTTCGCGCAAGAAATCAGCTATTTTTTCTTTGGGTATGGACCAGGTGCCATCTGGATTGACATTCACCGTGGTCAAAGGATAGCCCAAGGTGTCTTCCAATTTTTTGTATTTGAACATGGCCGTGAGCGTGGTACCAGCTTCATAGCCTGCGCCGGTGATATCCGTCAATTGCGAATACTCTGTGGCACTGATCAAGTTGTCTGACATCCACGTGTTCAAAGTCAACACGCCTGGCTTGATGGTGTCAACTTTCACATCCAGGGAGGCTTGCGGTGAAAGATTTCCAGCGATGTCTTGCAGTTTGACCGTCAGGCGGATAGTTTCATCCAGGCCAGACAACCAACTTTTGTCCAGGGCAATGTCCACCCAACCATTGGAAATATCTTCAGCAGTGATCAGGTAAGGCAATAAATCGGTGCCTTTCCAAGTCACGAGCAAACTGGCGCCCAACTCTGCCACCGGAAAGTCGGACAAACTGATGCGCACGGTGGTGTTGAGGGATTCTTTTTCGATGAGGAATTCGCCGCCCGACGAATTCGGGTGCGTGCTGTTGACGGTTTGAATCGCAGGTGTGTACGTGGGAGCCTGGGTGTCGACAATGACGTTGTGCGGTTCATTGCCAACGGGCAAGGTGTTGGCACGAGGATTGCCATACAAATCTGTGACCACGACCTGGTTCCAATCCACCTGCTTGAACGCCAGGCTGGTACCGTTCGATTGAACGTTGTTGTCTACCGTGTACTGAAACACCATTTGTTTGGTTTCTATGCTTGGGTTGCTGTTGATGAAAATAGCTTCCCGATCGAGTCCATCGCTGAATCCCTGCAGCACTATTTTGGGGCTGCCGCGGGAGGTGTCTACTTTGATGAATTCCGAAAAATTCAACACGACTTTCACCACATCACCGGCTTTGGCATTGCCATTGATGCCATTGGCGCTGATCTCTATCGACTGACACACCGGTCCGTTGGTGTCTATGGTGAAGTAGTCTTGTCCGTTTTGGAATGCCAATGCTTTTGGCAGCGATTCATTTTCCAGATTGCCGTCGGCGTCCCTTACCCGGGTGCTGACAAACAGCTTGTATTGGCCATCGCCCAAGCGGGTCAGCTCATTTCTGCCTATGCTCTTAGACCATGTGCTGATATTGGCGGGCACATCGATATCCCAGGTCAGCGCCATCCCATTGACTTTTTGCAATACCAAACGTGTTTGGCTGTTGGAAACTGAGGTGGTGCCCTCAACCGTGATGACTGAATTGGCAGTCAAGTCAGATTGGCTCAATACCGCATCCGCTTGAGCGTTTGAAAAATCCAGGCCACTGACGCTGAGAATGACAGGGGCTGACAAGGGCTGTGATTCAAATGCAAACACTTTTTCTGACTCAACCGAATCATTACCCGCCAAGTCGGTTTGGTAGACGTTGACGCGTACCTTGCCACCGGTTTTGCCGGGGGTTAGGGCCAAGAAATCATCAAAGTCTTGTTTGCTCAGCGTGTCACGCCATGTATCGTCGTTGATATCGGCGGTTTTTTTGTCGCTGGTGAACACCAGATTGTCTGAGTCGTCCAACCATTCATAGTAAACGGTGACAGTGGCATTTTTCTCTACTTGCCCGGTGATGGTTTTGCCCTCTTCATATTTGGAGTAAGTCAGTTTGCTGATGTTGTCTATCGCAGGAGAGGGCGGTGGCGTGAGGTCTATGCGAAAACTGAACTCGTAAGGTGCAGACGGATTGCCGTTGGTATCGCGCTGGATGATGCTGACAAACACCACCCCTTCACCTAACTGCAATGCCAAAGCCTGGTCTAAGCCTTGTGACACAGACCACTGCCCATCGGATGTTTGAATCACCCCGTTGTTTTTCCAGTACCGAATCGGCGGCGTTTTATAGCCAGAACTGCCCACCATGGTGATTTCAATTTCTGCGTTCTCCTCGCAGCCGCCACGAAATGTCCACCCAGATTGGGCAGTTTTCAAATTCAACCAGTCACCGAAATTGGAAGACACATCCGTCACAGGCAGCGGAACCGCGTCCACATTCAAGCCTGTGCTTACTTGAAACACATGTCCGTAGTTTTGGGCGCTGTCAAAAAATTGGGCGGTGATGGTCAGTTTGTTATTGCCACTGTAGTCGCCCATTTCAGCGATCAGCGATGAAGGCACTCTGACCGACATATAACCCTTGCCAATGTCTGCATTGGACAAGGCTTGCTCTACCGTGTTGTCCACACCGACAGGCGGCACCCCCCCCCATGTCAGCTTCACAAAATCACCGACTTTGGCATTGGCGGGCAAGGCCACCCGCACATTGACATCTTTGGCCGCCTCGGTGATCAGCGAGTTGTCATACCGGTCTGCATCTGCAGAATTTGCTCGGGGTCGGATGACGCCCCCCGCCACCTCCGATACCGCATTGGCCAAGTTGGCTGCGTCAGTGTTCGCAGACGGTATGGCATTGGGCTCTACACGATCGATGGCAAACACCGATTTGGTGGACACAGAAGTTCTGCCGTCCACCGTGTAGGTGGCAAACACAAAGTATTGACCATCAGCCCATTTGCGCAGCAAATCTTCAGACAAACGGGTGGTCCACTTGCCGTTGGGCTGCACATTGATGTCATTGATGGTTTTGATGGAATTGCTCGCGTCTTGCGAACTCGTGAACACCAAACTCACCAAACCCTGGGTCTGCAGGGACTGACCACTGATTTCCAAGCCACCGATCCATTCATCTTTGTTGATGAAGCCATCCGAGCTGATGGTGTCAATACTGGGTGCAGGCGGCGGCGGTGTCACCACCAGATCACTGATCAATACCAAGGGCTGTGAACTGTTGCCCGATTTGTCAGTGTAGACCACAGCCACCGTCAAATCTGTTTGATCACCCGCTTTGGCAATCACATCCAGCGGAACTTTCACCACCAGATAGTTCTTGCCTACGGGTATGTCCGCTGAGGTCAAGAGTTTGGTGTAGAGCTGGTCTCCCCATCGAATGGTCAGACTGTCGCCACTGCTGAGTACAAAATTTCCCCCAACTTTGGCCAAGGGTACAGCAATGTCAACCCCATTTTTGGCATCGGTGTCTGACACAGTGCCATCTGCTGCAACGCTGAAAACGTTGCCTGAAACCACGGTGTTGAAATTTTTGGCATCGGCTTGTTCGCTGATACTGGGCAAAGCAGGTGCCAACATGTCCACTTCAAACGACTTGCTGATGGCCACCGAGACACGGTTGGAATTGTTGTCCTTTTGAACCAGCGTCAAAAACACCTTGCCAGAACCATCGGTCAGGTTTTGCAACTCATCCTGTGTCAGCGTGACAGACCATGAACCGTCCGTGTTGTTCACCACAGCTTCTTTAGACGGTATGGTCAGGTTGTTGCTGCCTCTGAAACTGACGGACACCGTGGAATATTTTTCACCATCGCCCTTGATCGTCAAGGTTTGGTTGGGTGTTGACAAAATGTCGGTCAAGCTGACACTGCCATCCTCGCCCACTTCGTCCAGGCGCGGGCTGGGGTAATTGCTGTCGACCAGCAGATTGAGTTGTTTGATGACGGTGGATTGCTCAGCGCGTGTGGCCCAGTAACGCAAAGTGTTTTGGCCTTGCAAATTAGCCATTTGGGAAGGTGTCAATGCCCATTGCCACTGTCCGTTGGCATTCACGTTCACGGTCGGCAAATTGATGACCGAACCGTCTGCTTTGATAAATTGAAAATTCAATTCACTGTTGGCTGGCCCGGTGCCGTTGATGACGTAGGTGCTGACTTGTTCTGCCAGTGAAATCGTCGGAGATTGACCCCAAGTAGAAATCACAATCGGCTCTTGGATGTCACTTGAACGCAGCGTGAAATTTCCCGTTTGCGACGAAAGGTTACCCGCCAGATCGGTTTGTTGGATATGAACCGTGACCAGACCGTCGCTGTAGGGTGCCAGTCCCGTCTTGTTCAGTGCATACACCCAAGTGCTGCCATTGGCCTTGAACCCAGGCAACGCCAGGTCTGCTACACCGTTTTGTTTCAGCGTGATTTGGATCCAAGAGCCAGCTTCGGCGTTTCCACTGAGGGTCACGCCTTGGTCTTTTTCGACATCGTTGACCAGATTGTCTGCCGTGACCGGATCGAGCGATAAATCGTCGGACGATAAGTCTATGGTGAAGAACGTGTTTTTAGAAATGGGTGACACGTTACCTGCCAAATCTTCTTGACTCAGCACCACGGTGACTTTGCCTGGCCCCAAAGTATCGAAGTTGGATTTGTCCAGATTGAGCACCCATGTGCTGTCCGATTCAACCGTCGGGCGTGTGCTGGGCGTATACACACCGCCATTGGCGCCCACCAGTGTGACCGATAACTTGGCTCCCGGTTCCGCCTTGCCAGAGATTTGAATCACACGCGAAGAACTCGCCTGGTATTCCACTTGATTGATGTAGTTGTCACCCGAGACAGTATTGAGCAGGGGTTCGTTGACCGTGGCATCAAATACGACGGCTGGAACCAGCTTGGTGTAGGCGCTGCTGTCGCCATAAATATTGGTTTGCTTGACCTCTACTTCGATAGTGCCTTCACCCACCACACCCCATTCAATGATGCCGAGTTCACAGGACCAAGTGCCATTTTGTAAGGCATAAAACGGGTTCACATAGTAGTCCACGCCTGTGCTGATGTTGGTCAACTTGATCTGTATCTTGGCATACGCTGGTGCACTGTTTCCGCTGATCAACACGCCTGCATTGCGTTCTGCGCTGTTCACATAACCATCGCCGCCCAGGGTTTGCATATTCAACACAGGGGAACTCACGGATACGCTGTTGACATTCAAAAATTCGGCATCACTTCTGACCGACGTCAGGTTGCCCACGGTGGATTCGCTTTGTAAGGCGTAACGGACACCTTGGGTGAGAAGCGAAGTCAAGTTCAGAACTTGCTCGTAGTTGCCCGTGATGCTGTCTGCCACGATGGTGGTCAACACCGATTCACCACCCACACCATCGGTTCGTTTGGCGTAAACCTTTACCGTAGCGCCTGGATCAGCCACGCCTTTGAGCTTGAATGAGCTGATCTGATTGCTGTACCACGTGGTGTCTTGGCCTGAGAGATCGCCCAGATTGTTTTGGCTGCTTTCAGACAAATCCAAGCTTGGGGACTTCAAATCTAGAGACACTAGGATGCCACTGAGCACCTGAAATTCAGCACTCTTGTTGCCCACTTGGTCGGTGAACAAGGCTTTGACATCCAAGCCATTGGATTTACCCTGCCGGTTGATGGTGTCACCCATGACCTGAACCAGCACATAACCATTGGCGATGTCTTGTGCGGTCACAGTGACAGGGTTCAATGCCTGCTCGCCCCATGTCAATTTCACCGTGTCACCGGCCTTGACCTTGCTGCCAGTGTTTGGCAACGCAATCGCCAAGGAGACAAACTTTTCTGTCTGGGTCAAATTGCTGTTGTTGTACTGAAAAATATCGGTCCAAACAATGCCTTTGCCAGGCCGCTCCCATGGTTTGGACAGATTGTTCGACCGGTAATAGTTATCCAAGACGCTAGCGATGTCTGGTGCCGTTGGGACACTGGGTGGGGTTTTGTCAAACAGCAACTCCACCTCGTTGGTCAAAGACACATTGCCCGCCCTGTCTTTTTGGTACACATGGCTGACCAATTCCCCTTCGGTCAACGCATCCATTTGGGTTTTGGACAAATTCAAGCGCCACACACCCTCCGAATTGACCTGTGCGGTCCACGGTTGGGTCAGCAAATCTGCGGAGGGGCTGGACTTGAGTTTGAACTGCAAATACACCGTGGCATTGGCTTCGCCTTTGCCCGTGATGGCAAAAGTGCTGTTTTCATATTCCACCAAACTGATTTGGCTGTTGGTACCCATGGCAATGTCGCTGGGTTTGTCAATCACCGTGTCAATGGTGACCGTCAGTTTGTCGCTGGGCGCTGAACTTTGGTTGTTGTTACTGTCTTTGATGGTGTTCAACAAAGTGTATTGACCGTCATCGAGTTGGTAGGTTTTCTGGAAAGTACTGTTGCCAGAGTGGGTGAATGTCTCTAGCGTGTCGTCACCTGCATCCAATACACCGTTTTTGTTTTTGTCGTTGAACACCGTCACTTCAACAGCATTGGTGGTCTTGGTATCGCCCAGCAAAGTGACAGCGCGTTTGCTTGAATTGGTAACCGCCTGCCCTTGGGTGATGTTGTCTGCGTTGCTGACACCGGTGTCGTCTGCGCTCAGCAGTCGCAACGCTTGAGGCGCCGGTAATTGGCCGCGCTGGAGGTCAAAGAAGCTGCTGGGATGGACATAGGTATTGCCCGCACGGTCCTTGGCGGTGATCTGCATTTCAATGCGCCCATCGCCCAGCAAATTGCCCATGCTTTGGGTGAATTCTGTGCTCCAGTATTCCTTGCCATCGCTGCCCGTGGTGTAAGTGATTTGCGAGGACTGTATGGTCTGCGTGATGACTTGGTTACCCACCGTTTTAGACAAGACGATGGTGATTTCTGAATTCACCTCCGAAGTGCCCTCTATCTTTGGCCTGGAATCTATGCTGTTGAACTCGTCGTAATTGATGACATTGCCGTCGGTCACTGGGCTGAGTGTGAACTTGGACGTGTCGTAGCTTTGGTCCAAGGTGATGCCAACTTCTTTAGACACCGCGCTGAGCGTGCCGGTTTTGGCATCATATGTGCGGAGAATGAATTTGACTGTTTCACCTGCTGTCAGCCATTCAGGTTGTAATGCAAAACTGAACTTGCCATCGGCGGCGATGGTGGGTGATTGGGCATCTGACACCAATTGCCGCCCTGTGCTGTCGTACAAGCGAACCAGCATGTCGGCATCGGGGTCGAAAGCGACTTGCCCCTCGAGCACAGGCGTTGAGATACGGGTGACGTTGTCTGTTTGGGTGTTGGCTCGGCTGTTTCCGCTGTCGGTGTCTGCGCTCAATCGCACCACACTCACATCATTCAAGGGCGTGGAGCGGATGTTCATTCGAACATCCAAAGGCGTGGTTTCAGTGGTGTTGCCCGCCTCATCGGTATTGACGAAGCGCAATATGAACGAACCGTTTGCGCTCAGCGTCAGGTTTTTAAAGAAATTCTCGGTACGCCAGTTTTTGTTGACTGCTCTCACCTCGACCCAGTCACCTATCTTGTTGTCACCCGTGTGGTCAAACAAAGCAATTTTGACCACGCAACCTTCCTCCAAGGTGGTGCCACTCAAGGTGATGTTGGCGCGGTTGTTGAACTCATCCAAGCTCAAATTGGTATCGCCTTGAAAGCCATCGAACACCGGGTTGCTGATGCTGTTGTCCAGGGTCAGGGTGATGGATTTGGGCTCTGAATAGTTGCCCCATTCGTCTTGGGTGGTCACAAAGTACGTGTGTTGGCCTTGCCCCAATATTTGTACTTGAAATGACACTTGGTTTTGGTTGTCCACAGCGTCGGCGGACACAGCCGTCGGTGTTTTCTCTTGGGCATCCAACACACCGTTGCCGTTGCTGTCGTACCAAATATATGTTTTCAAGCCCGGAGAAATGGTCCATTGCAATTTAGGCGCGACTTTGTTGGTTTTGTTATCCCTGAGCGTGTCGGGGTCTGAGCTTCTTCCCGTGTCTTCTCCGGGCGCCAATTGAAATTGGGTGGGTGCTGCAGGCTGATCGGTGTGCTTTTCCACTGTGATCCCGGTGTAATTCACCGTGCTGCTGATGTTGCGTGCCAAATCGGTGGCAAACACCTTGACGGTGATTGCGCCGTCTCCCAACAGACTGTTCCAATTTCTTTGTTCTGAGTTGATCAAGACATAGCGCCAGGTTCCATCACTGTTGACGAGTATTTGGTTGGCCACGACAGTGCCATTGATTTCCAAAGTGATGCTGCTGCCTCGCTCACCGGTTCCGCTGATCAACGTGCCATTTTGAAAATCCTCTCGGTTCAAAAAGCGGACAAGTGGCTTGTTGGGGTTGGTTCTTTGCATGACCGCATCACTGAACCGCACCGTGGGATCAACAGGTGGGGTAGTGTCTAAATACAGCTGTATTTTTTCTGTGGGGTCGCTGTCATTGCCCGATAAATCGATGGCTATCGCCGAGTAGCTGATCACACCTTCTGTCAAACTGCCCCATTCTGAGCTGTTGATAGCAACCTCCCACCGGCCATTGGTATCGGTGACCACGGTTTTTTTGATTTCATGCGGCGGCAGATCGGTGTCGTACACCGTCAGAATGACGGTTGATCCCGCCTCAGCAGTACCGCCAAATTTTCTCTGGGCGTTTTGCAGCGTGGCGGCGTTGACCACTTGCAAGCCATTGCCATCGATATCAATCGTGAAGGCTTCGGCGGGCCATCTGTCGATGACAGGAGGCTGCGGATCGAACACATCCAAAAAAATGGTTTGTGGGTTGCTCCAGCCACTGGCGTTACCGGCTTCGTCTATGCCCTTCACAAACACTTGGTAAACACCTTGCACCAATCCACTGATTTTATTTCTTGGCACTTTCAGCGACCAACTTCCGTCGCTTTCCACGGCAATCGGATCAAACACCGCCTCATAATCGCCGTTGGTCGCATTGACCAGTTTGATCTGAATTTTTCCCTGCGGCTCAACAAAATTCGTGCCGCTGAACACCGCCGATTGGTCCAAGGACTTTTTGCTCAAGGTCTTGTAGGTTTGCCCATCCAACTGCGTGCTGTCTGTCAAATCTATCTGCAGACCAGGGACAGGCGGTGGATTGAGGTCCAAGCCCACGTTGTTGAACACCACCGCAGTGCTTTCGTTGTCTAACGCGTCGGTAGCGGTCACTTGAATCGTCAAGTACTGGGTTTTTTCATTGCCTGAGATAGATAACTGTTTGACCATGTCAGGGGTCAATTTCCAAATCCACTGGCCATTCGCATCGGCAGTGCACTCATAACTGGATGCATCCCCTGGATTGGTCAAGCCAGCTTTGTTCATCCATGAAAACTTCAGCCGTGAACCTGCCTCAGCTTTGCCTGTGAACGTCAAATCGGCTTGCGCTTTGTTGTCATTGATGAATCCTGTGTTCAAGTTGATGTCGGATGTATTCCAGTCAAACACCACTTTTTCAGGCGGTTTGACATCGATATACAAAGACTGCGAATTGCTGGGCGGGCTGACCGCTTGCAAAACATCGATGGCATAGGCGGTGATGCTGTAGTTACCACTTGGCATGGCATTGAGCAATTTGAATGGCAGTTGTGCTGAAAACTTGCCACTGGCATCGACTTTGGCAGGCAGGGTCACTGTGTCTGCGGTTTCCCCATACTTCAACACCAAGGTCACGCTGCTATTGGACGGGGCCTGGCCTTGCACGGAGTATCCGCTGAGCACCATGGCTTTGTTCACCGCCAAGTTGTTGCTGCCTTTGGGATAGGTCAAGCTGCTGCTCAGCGGAAACAGCACAGGCGGCTCGGGCAAATTGACACCCGGCAATTTGACCGCGATTTGTGCATCGGGACGTTGCGTCAGTGGCGTTTGCCAATTCAATGAAGCCGACAAGTTGCCAGCCAGCAAAGCCGCCATGTCAAACCCAGTGCTTTGGGTTTGCAGTGTTTCGGTGTGAAGCCGTGTGGATTGGCTGTCTTCGCCTTCCAAGGCTTGCAGGTCGGCACTGGCGATGCCCGCTTGTGCATCGGCGGCCGTCTCGCTGGGCACCGCTGAATCTGGGGTCAGCAATTGCACAGGTTCATCGTCGGAGGTAACCACAACTTGGGTATTGGGGTTTTGTCCAAAAAATTCAGCCACCACCAAGCGCAACACCACGGCATTGCCGTTGGCATCCCATTCACCGGTCGGTACCAACAGCACCAAGTCGGCACCTGCTCGCAAGGTCTTGACACCCGAATGGTTAAGCAACAACGATTCGCCGGGGCGCAATGTCACAGTCATTGGGCCTGACATGACAAGGTCTTGGTTGCCTTGCGCTTGTATGCGTTGCAGTTTGATCATGACACGGCTCCTGTTGTCAAGGGAGGTTGTTTATGCAGGGGGGCAGGCGCTGGGCTGCTGGCGGATGGGTTCAGCCACAGGTCTTTGGTTTTGCCATCGGCCAACAATTTGCCTTGCTCTAAAACCACAATCCTGTCGGTCAGACTCAAAGCGCGCTGGCTGTGGGTCACCATCACCAAGCCCATGTTTTTGAGTGTGGCCAATCGTTCGACGATGGCGAGTTCGCTTTCGGTATCCAAACCGCTGGTCGGTTCATCCAATAACAAAATGCGCGGTTTTTGTGCCAACGCCCGCGCTAAAGAAATTTTTTGGCGCTGACCGCCCGACAAATTGGCGCCGTATTCCTCGACCATGCGGTTCAAGCTGAGCGCACCGCTTTTCAAATCAGGCTCTAAAAAAGCATGGTGAACGGCAAAGGCCAAAGCGTCCAGCCGCTGCGCCTCGCTGGCATCGGCGGGCAAATTCATCAATATGTTGTCCTCGACCGTGCCGGCCAACAAAGACGCCTCTTGGGGTTTGAACGCCAACCAAGTGCTTCTGTCATGCAATGACAGACTGAACAGTTCGATGTTGTCAACCCGCACCAAACCAGCGCTGGGTGTGATGGCACCCGCGATGATGCGCAGCAACGTGGACTTGCCCGAACCCGGGCGCCCAAGCAGCGCAATTTTTTCGCCCGGCTGACATGTCAACTGGATGTTTTTCAACACTTCACGGCCCGACGCGCCTGGCTCAAACCGGTGGCTGATGTCATCCAATGAAATCGCACCGGTGATGCCGGGCGAGCTGCGGGAAATGCCTGTTGCCGGCGTCGCATCGTCATGAAACAGATTCATACCCAGATCGGTGCCCAAGTAGGGCTGCAAACTGTGCAGGGATTGTTTCAACTCTTGCCAGCGGCTGAGTGTCACCAAGGCTTGTCCTGCCACACCCAAGGTTCGGCCACTCAACATAGACACGGCGATCAAAGCACCGGTGCTGATGAATTGGGCAAACACCAAATACGCACCCACCGTCAACAGACTGACATAGCTGAGCAAATAAATCAGTTGTGACCAATGCTGTGACAACATCATTTCCAATCGCAACAAGGCAGCCCAGTTCGCCTGTTCATGGGCCACCTTGAAAAACCGCTGTGCCACCCATTCACCTGCATGGCTGATGCGCAACGCATCCAGTGAACTGAGCAAATCGGTCAGCAATGCCAGCTTCTGGGTTTGCTTTTGCAGCTGATGCTTTTGCAGCTGCATGGCACGCTGCTTCAAATACACACCACCCGCCACATACACCCCCGCCCAAAACAGCATCACCAGCATCAAAGGCCAAGCAATGATGCCCACCACCACCACGATCAGCACCAAAAAGGGCAGATCAGACAACGCCAAAAAATAGGACGATGAAAAAAACTCCCGCGATGCGCTCAAATCTCGGTAAAGCGTCAAAAACCGTGCGGTGATACCGGGTTGCGCGGCGCTGCGGGATTGCGGCCTGAGCAATTGGCTGGCCAAATGCTTGTCTATCTGCAGGTCTATCTGGGTAGCCAAGCGTTCTATGTCTCGCACCCGCAGGCCGCGCACCAGCAATTCGGCGACGGTGAACAACACCACACCCAAGACCAAGGCCCACAGGGTTTCAAAAATACCGTTGTGCACCACTTTGTCGTAGACCAACATGGCAAACAGTGGCGTGACCAACATGCCCGCATTGATATAGAGGCTGGACAACGCCAGCCATGCCCAGCGTCCTTGCAATACCCAAGACACACATTGCAAAAGACTGACTGGGCGGGCGGACTCAAGGCCGTTTGCCAGATCAGACATATTCGATGTACGCAGTGGCGACGGTGGTGGTGTTGGCCTTGAAAGTCACCGTTCGGAAAAACACGCTGGCGTTGCTGGTGGGGTCGCTTGTGAGGGCTGGCGTTGTGTTGACCGAATAGCCTGTGCTGTCTATAGAGAAAGCATCTTCATTGTTTTTCAGGCGCAAAATGATGGTGGAATTGTTACCGTTGTCAGCCAATCCTTGTATCAAATCGACGCTCAGCTTGACGGTGCTTTTGACACCGTCTCGGCTGATGTCTAATCTTTCCACGCTGTGAATCTTGTTCAAGAATGGATTCAGGTCCAGCGTTTTGAATCCAGAAACTGTGGGCGAATTAACGCTGGTGTTGTTCGCCCAGGCATAAATTTGGATTTCATCCACGTAAGAATCCGGGGTGTAAAACCCATAGCGGCCGTTGGTTTGAAACACAGGCGTGTCGACCGGGCCGGACTGCGTGTCGCCGTAGACATTGAAGTTTCTTGCCGTGGGGGCATTGTCTCTGGTCAACATGTCTATCTCATTCAAAATAAAACTGTCAGCGCCCAAGCCGCCGACCAATGTATTGCCGTCCAAAGCGTTGAGATAGTTAGAAAGATTGGACGACTTTCGAAAATCCATCACATCACTGCCATCGCCGCCGATCATGGTGTCCTTGCCATTGTTCGACACGAAGGTGAAGCCCCAATTGCTGTTGGCTGTCATTTGCACCTTGTCGTCGTAATCGGTACCACGCAGGATTTCGATGTTGTAAAACTGGTCACCCATGTAGTCATCCGTGAATTGGGTAACCCCTTGCCTGGTATTGCTCTGGCCGGTGATTTTGGTGAAGAAATCTATTTCCCGGGTGGTGGGGTTCAAGTCGCTGCTGGTGACGTAGGTCAAACGCACACTGCTGACTGGCGACTCCATTTCAGACAAATCTGCCTTTGGCTGCAAGTTGGAATACACCGAATCCCAGGCGGGCACACCATCTCCCCGGATGACAAATTTGTTCAAAGTAGGTAAGCGGTTGCCGTCCTTGTCGCAATACAGGCTCTCGACCGACATGTCTATGCCTTTGGTCGAGTTGGTAGAGTTGATTCCGTAAGTCGGTATGCTCCGGTAGTTCAACGTGTCAATGCCTGCGCCACCGTGGTAACTGTCTTGTCCCAAACTGCCGTGGAAAGTATCGTTTTTACTGCCCCCCACCAAAATTTCGTTGAAGATGCTGCTTCGGCTGTCTGAAATACCCAAAAACTCATTGGTTGCAACAAAAGATCCCACCACCTTTTCGATATTGCGATAGGTGTCGCCAAATGAATCACCAACCAACACATTGTTTTGCGAGCCAAGATTGATGGTCAAATTGGCTGTGGTGGATGAGTAATCCACCACATCGAAACCCTCGCCACCATCCAGGATATCGCTGTTTGGACCGCCAGACAAAGTGTCGTCACCCGCACCCCCTTTCAAGGTGTCGCTGCCACCACCCCCTTGCAAAAAATTGTTTTTCGCATTTCCAGTCAAGGAATCGTTACCGCTGCCGCCGATCAAGCCTTCGAATTCGGTGAATCTCACGGTATTGCCTGTGACAGTGCCATTGTTAAAGCCATAAGTGCCAGAACCGTCGGCATCCAACACAACCGTGTGGGCGACACCAAACGCTTCAAAACTCAGTAAATCAAAGCCTATGCCACCGATCAATGTGTCGTTGCCATGGGAGACCACCAAGACATCGTTTCCTGCATCGCCAAACAATCGGTTGTTGTTGCCATCACCATCGAGCTTTTCGTTGTAAATACTGCCGTTCAAGTTTTTGATGTTGGCGTATTTGTCATTGGCCACTTGTATAGGACCGCCTACCCTGCCACCTAGATCGGTTTTGGCTGTGAAGGCGAGTAAACTGACATAGGCGTGTTGCAATCCGATAAAGCTGGAAAAGTTGGTGATTTGTGTGGCATCCGTCAACGTCACCGACGAATAATCGACGGTGTTGTTTCGGCTGGCATGGGCTTGGAACGTGGTCACGTAGTCACGACGACCGCTGGAATAAAACACGGTGTCATGGGTGTCAGAACCGATGATGGTTTCAATGTCCTGTCCCATCACATCGCCCAGGGCCTCCGATGAACTTTTGCCAGCGCCTTTGTTGGTATTGGCCGTGTCCAGATACAGCACTTCGTTGCTGCCCAATTTCACCTTGGCATACGACAGCGTGTCGTCGCCCACCCCGCCTTCAAACACATCTTGGCCCAAACCTGACCACAGTGTGTCATTGCCCTGACCACCGTACAAAGTATCGTCGCCCGCGTCACCGTCCAACACATCGTTGTAGGTGACAGTGGTGTCTGTGGAGGTGTTGCCGTCTTCCTTATCACCGTACAAGACATCATTTCCCACACCACCCGTCAAGCTGTCATTGCCCCAACCACCTTCCACCGTACTGTGAACGCCAACTTCCTTGGTGCCCATGAAGGTGTCATTGCCGCTGTTAAACAGGATGTTTTCTATGTTGGACAGCGAGTCTGACAGCAAACCGCTCGAGACGGCTTGTCCGGTTTGCAAATTGACGCTGATATCTGTTCGGTCCAGTCGGCTGCTGGTGTAGTCCACCGTGTCTGATCCTTGGCCACCGCTCAGCGTGGTGTTGCTGACCACATCGCCACTGAAAAAATAATCGTTTCCGTCGTCCCCTTCAAGTGTGTCGGCGCCGCCTGCGCCTCGGAGCGTGTCGTCGCCACCGCCGCCAGACAACAGGTTGTTGCCGCTGTCGCCAGTCAGCCGATCTGCATAGCCTGAGCCCACCACGTTTTCAAAACCACCGTAATTGACTGTGTGGGTTTTTGCGTCCACCGTGAAACTCAAACGGCTTTGTGACAATTCGAGCGAGACACCTGAAGCGATGTCAACAAAAGTGATGGTGTCTGTGCCCGCCCCACCATCTAATGTGTCTGCACCCAAGGACACATAAACCATGTCATTGCCTGCACCCGCTTTGATGTCGTTTGACAACACGACCTGGTCATCGCCACCGAGCGTGTCGTTGAAATTGGTGCCTATGATTTTTTCGATGTTTTGGAAGCGGGCTTTGTCTGCAAAGCCACCGCTGGCCCCATTGCTGCTGCCAAATGTGTGGAGTTTGAACGACACGTCCACTGCACTGGTGGAAGCACTGAAGTCGATGGTGTCAGAGCCAAGTCCGCCGTCGTATTGGTAATCGGTTTTGGTCGATCCTGCAATAAAGGTATCGTTTAAGGCGGATGCCAATATGCGTTCAATGCTGTCGAACTGGTCATTGAATGCATCGTTACGGGTGCTGTCGCCTATCGCACGCTGCCCGGTCAAATCGATGCCCACTGCTTGGGTAGAAGTTTCGTAGCTGGCGGTGTCGGTGCCATCTCCCCCAGCCAAGGTGTCCGCACCTGCACCCCCTATCAGGGTGTCATCGCCCTGCCCGCCAGCCAAGCTGTCGACACCCTCGCGTCCATCCAGAAAATCATTGCCATCTCCACCACTGAGGTTGTTCTTTTCCAAATCGCCCCATAAACGGTCATTGAGTTTGCTGCCCACCAAGTGTTGAATCAGATTGAATATCTCATTGCCGTTTTCGCCATTGGAATTGCCAGAGGTTTTGGTCAAATCCGCACGGATCCCATTGCCTTTGGTCACCAATTCATAACTGACGGTGTTGCTGCCTGCGCCTCCCATATAAATGTGGTTGCCACTGCCGGAGTTTTTCAATATGTCGTCGCCGTCGCCACCGTCCAAGGTGTCGCTGCCGCCGCCGCCAATCAGCACGTCGTTGCCCGCCAATCCTTTGAGGTAATTGGCGGTTTCATTGCCAGTGATTTGGTCATCAAATGCAGTGCCATCGACATGCTCGATGCTGGAATATTGGTCACCCGCGGCATTGCCACTGACGCCGCCAGTGACCAAACTTAAATTGACACCTTGCCCATCGTCTGCGTCTTCATAGCTCACCAAGTCGGTGCCGCCACCGCCCACCAAAGTGTCTTTGCCCGCACCGCCCACCAAGGTGTCGTTCAAAGCCCCACCCGTGAGCAAATTGTCTTTAGCGTCCCCGTACAGCTTGTTTTCAAAACTTGCAGAACCCGTCAAATGGGCGATATGGGTGAATTTGTCACCGGCTGCGCCGCCTGCGTTCAGGCTTTGTTTGTCAGCAGACAAATAGGCGGTGATATTGCTGTTGGTTTTTTCGTAGGACACCGTGGAAGCCGTATTGGCCGCGGCTTTGAAGCTGTCGCCACCACCGCTGCCATAAAACAAGTCATCACCCCCGCCGCCGTCTATCGCATTGGCAGCAGCATCGCCCTCCAAGGTGTCATTGTTTTTGCTGCCTATCAGGTTTTCAATACCGACATAACGGTCGCCCGCTGCTTCACCCGTGTTGCTGGTCGGCGTTTTGAGACTGACCGATACACCCGCACCCACACCCAAGTTGGCATAACTGACCGTGTCGACCCCTGCGCCGCCGTCCAAGGTGTCGCCGCCACCAGCGCCAGTCAACGTGTCATCGCCCAAACCACCTGACAGCCTGTTGTTTTGGTTGTCACCCAGCAGTTCGTCTTGGTAAGCCGTGCCCACCACATGCTGGATGTTTTGGTAGGTATCGCCTTTTGCGTAAATACCATCGTTTTGCGATGCATCAGCCAAATGGACTTTGACACCTTTGATACCACCACCGTTGTCTTCCAGCGATCGGGCGTAGCTGACCGTGTTGTTGGCATCGTTGGCAGCGACCGTACCGCCGTCCAGTGTGTCAGCCCCCAAGCCACCCTCTAAGGTGTCATCGCCCAGATCACCCCACAAGGCGTTGGCATTTTCATCGCCAATCAGCATGTCTGATTTTTTCGATCCTTTGACATGCTCAATGCGGATGTAAATGTCACCCACGGCATCGTCGCCGCTGTTGTTGTTGGGAGTTTTCAAATCCACCGTGACACCTGCCGCGGCATTCTCATAACTCACCGTGTCTTTGCCGTCGCCACCGTCCAAGGTGTCTGCGCCCCTGCCACCTTCCAAGGTGTCGTCACCGGCTGCGCCAATCAAGCTATTTTTGCCTTCATTGCCCACAAACCAATCGTTGCCATTGCCACCGACCAAATGCTGGATATTGAGCAATTTGTCGTTGGCGGCTGTGCCGTAAAGCGCTTTGCTGGTGTTGTTGTTCAAGTTGGACGCCAGTTCGACATAAACACCAATGCCAGAATCATCGTAATTGGCCGTGTTGTTGCCTGTGCCGCCGTCCAAGGTGTCGGCACCATCACCGCCTTGCAAGGTGTCGTCGCCCAAGCCGCCTTTGATGTCGTCATTGCCCGTCAAACCTTTGATGAAGTCGTGACCAGCACCGCCATTGAGGTTGTCGTTACCCGTGGTGCCTCGGATCGAATAACTGATACCCCGCGCGGGTAAGTACAAGATGGGGTTGCCTTTGCTGTCGTCACCCAGCGAGGTGACATCGATCATTTTTCTGAAGTCGGCGAATTTGAAGCTGATGGGGTCAGACAAACGCGAGCTCGACATGTTGATTTGCTGGTTGCCGTTGTAAAACTTGACATCCAATTTGAAGTCAAAGCCAGTGAACTGGGTGTCGCTGTCCGGCACTGCATCCCAGAACATTTTCAAACGCGAAACATTGCTGCCATCAGCACCCAATTCGATGCTGGGTTTGGTATTGGCGTTGAACAATTGATCGGTTGTGCCATCAAAAAAACCGAATCCATCGGGCAAGGCATGCGCGCTGTCAGACGACAAACTCAACACCACTTTGGTGGCAGAAGGCAAGCCAGGCAGGGCCAATTCCATCATTACACGGGTATTGCCGTCAGGGGTGTGCGGCGTCACATCCGTGGTTTGTGCATTCACCGCCAGTGGCTTTTCTTGCAACATCGACACGGGCTTTAATTCATAAACCTGCTTGAGGGTATCGGCCAGTTTGAGGTTGTTCATTTTGTAAACGTCTGCGTGATAGACGTTTCGCGAAGCCTCTTGTTGCAAGGTGACGTCGACAGGAGGTTGCGAGCTGATTTGGTCGATATGGACCACTGCACTGATGGTTTGCTTGCTGTTGTCTGTGTAAAAAACCAGCTTGTCTTTTTTGGTGTTGAGTTCGTAAATTTCGTTGGCACCGACCACAAAACTGTCGCTGCTTGAGAGTTTGAGCGTGATCTCTGAAGCATCCCCCGCGTCCGCAATGTCACGCACAGCTTGCGCGGTGATTTGCACCGAAGTGAACGCGCTGTCTTTTTGAAAGTCCAAGGTTTCAATCGACTGAAATTTGTCGTTGAGTTGCACAATATCTGCCAACTTGATCTCGTTGATTTGGCCATTGACGTTGGCCTTGTCCATCCACACCATGGTGTCCTTGCCTGTGCCACCAATGAACGTGTCTGCGCCTTTGTCAGTGCCGCCGATCAAGGTGTCGTCGCCTGTGCCGCCGTCTAAACGATTGTTGAAACCATCACCCGCCAACACATCGCCAAAATCTGAGCCAATCAGATGCTGAATGTTGAAAAAACGGTCGCCATTCGCGTCACCGCCGTTGGTATTGCCCAAGGATTTGTCCAAGTAAACATACACGGATTCGCGAGAATTTTCGTACGACGCAGTGTTGCCTGTCCCTTGGGTGGTGCTGTCGGTCTCTTCCCCATACAGCCAATCAGCACCGTCTCCGCCTTCTAAAGTGTCAGCACCGACACCGCCGACCAAGGTGTCGTTGCCTGCCATCCCTTTCAATACATCATTACCACCGCGAGCCTGGATCAGATTGGCTTTGGCGTTGCCTGTTAATTCATCCGATTTTGCAGAGCCTTTGATGTTTTCAATTCTGAACAACTCATCTGTGTCAACGCCATCATTGGCACCGCCTGCCACGCTGTCCACATCCGATAACCAGACCTTGACCGCATTGCTGTTTTCGAAATCTGCGGTGTCCACGCCGTCGCCACCGTCCAAGAGGTCTTTGCCGGCTTCGCCAGACAAGGTGTCGTCTCCATTGCCCCCAGCCAAGGTATTTTGTTTGGCATCTCCTTTGATCCGGTCGCTGTTGCTCGAGCCCAGTACCTGTTGGATATCGATCAATTTGTCGCCTTGCGCGTCACCGCCATTTTGGTCGGTGACAGACAAGTCAATTTGCACGGCTTCTTTGGAATCTGCGTAGCTGACATAGTTGATGTCCAGCCCACCTTCGATCACATCTGCGCCTTCGCCGCCAATCAGGGTGTCCGCTCCTTGGCCACCCTTTAAGGTGTCGTTGCCAGCGTTGCCGACCAAGCTGTCATCGCCAGCTTTTCCTTCGAGTTGGTTGTCGTTTTTGTCACCGGTGAGCACGTCGTTTTTATCTGTACCGGTGACATGTCTGAACGACGAAAACACCAAGGTATCGTCTTCGGCATCCCCGCCATTTTTGGTCGATTGCAGCAAATTGATATTCACACCCACGTTGGCATTGCTGTTTGCATAACTCAAGGTGTTGTTGCCCGCACCGCCGTCCAAGGTGTCTGCACCCCCCTCACCCCCTTGTATCGTGTCGTCTCCTGCACCGCCAAAGATGCGATTGGCTTGGGAATTTCCTTCAAGCACGTCATTGCCCGAGGAGCCGATGATGTTTTCAATGTTGGTCAAGGTGTCGCCGGACACCCCGTTTTTTTTGTTCGTACTGCCATCGTTGTCTAGGATGGCTATCACTTTGTCGCTGGTGTTGTTGAAATTGGCGTAACTCACCGTGTCGTTGCCAGAACCGCCATCGAGCACATCTTGGCCGATGCCACCCATCAAGGTGTCATTGCCTCGTCCGCCTGACAAGCTGTCGTCGCCCGCATCGCCTTGGATCAGATCGTGTCCTGCGCCCGCGAAAATGGTGTCATCGTCTGCGGTAGCGTTGATTTGATAGCTCATGCCCCGGGCAAACAGGTAGAGCACATCGAGGGCTGAAGTTTCGGCCGATGTTTTGAAATCGCCGTACTCGAATTTGATCTCTTGCCAATCTTCCTCTTTCAGCAGGCTTTGGCCGTTGGCATCGACAAAGTTGGCCAACAATTTGAATTGGGTTTTGGTGACCGTTTCTGGAAAGTCGTCCGCAATGTCCCAACTGAGTTTGATGCGTGCAATAGAGGTCGTGGGAGCATTGATTTCAGCGGCCTGATTCGCCAAAAGGGTGTCGTTGATGCGGAAATTGGGTGGCAAACCACCGTCTATGCTTTTCCAAGTCAATATCAATTTGTTGGCGCTTGGTAACCATTGGAGCTTCAAGTCATTGGCTACTTTTTCAACCGGTGTGGTCGGACCTACCGGCGCCACTTTTTGGTTCGTCACAACCTGCACATCGAAGGGCTTTTCCGCCAACATGCGGCGTACTTCTATCTCCCCAAAGTCTGTGGATTTGTCAGCGCCTTGGGTCACATTCGACACCTTGGCTTGTGCGGTACTGACCAAAATAGGTTTGTTTTGTACCGGTTGCTCTTCGATTTTGTAGGTGTAGTCTTGCAGTTTAGGCTTGTCATTGAGCTTGGGAGGAGCACTGGGCGTAGACACCGATGAGGCCGCTGACGCACTGGCTTTGCCTGTGCCTGGCCCAGCGCCAGGCCCTTGGCCTGGACCTTTGCCTGCTTCTGCATCACTGTTGGACAATGCAGCCGTTTGCAAAGATTTTGAAATTTGCTGGACCTGCGCTGCCAACTGCTCAACCTGCTCTTGTGCCTTGGTTTCGTCACCTTCGTTGCCAATGGTGTATTCAAAACCCAGCTTGTCGTTGACGCCAGGCACTGGTTTGATGGTGGAAGCTTCAATTCGGTAACTGCCACCTTCCACCGGTTTGACCGCCCCCGCTTTTTTCAGCTGTTCAGCCAATGGTTCGGTCAAGCCATTTTTGAATTTGCCCAGGGTTTTGTCTGGCGACAACGTGGCTTGCAGTGCGGCTTGCGGCAGCACATAACGCTCACCCGTGTTATTGACAAGCACCATGTCCAAGTCAACGATTTCGACGGCGGTGATCTCGTTGCTGTCAAAAGGCAAACTGAACTGAACGGCCCCGGATGCAGCCGCTTCGGCTTGCATCAGTCGGATCGGGGACGACGGGGCAGGTGTATTTTCTACAGGTGCAGTTTCAGGCTTGCTGTCTGCACGCACATCTGATTCGGCCATGGCACTCTCCGTGAAGCATTCAATCGATTTGAAAAACTGTTGTTATTCAGTACGGCTTGTTGTAGTTAGAGACTGCTGTTTAAAACGACTCAACGCAGGCATGAACAAGGCCAACCCGCGTGGGCTGAACCTATGGGTTGGCTGGCGGCCTTTTGTCCGGCGGTACAGCGGCAGCTGACATCTCGGTTGTCCCAGCAATTGCGGACTCTGAGTGATTCAGCTTATTTCCCGAGACTCCAGCCGTCAATGTATTCACCAAAGTACTGATGAGTTGCTCATGTCTTTCTTGTTGATCAGTGAATACCATTTTCAATTGATGGGCCATTTCTGTGCGGCTGACTTGTTCGTCCTTGGCGCGCTGCCCCATCAACTGCAATAACTGGTTAACCGCTGAACCTTGCTCAATCATGCGGGCTTGGTCGGTCAACATATGTTCTTGGAATTCGGTGTTTTGTCTGGATTGTTCGAACAAAATGGCAATCACTTTTTCGATACGATCGTTCAAGTCCTGCAAATGGTTTTGCTGCGATTGGGTGGACTGGAACCAAGTGCGCAATTGATCCAACCAACCCGCACGTTCTTGCGCCACTTGCTCTGCTGTACTGATGGTGGATTTGTTGAGCGCGACTTGTTGCTCGTGCTGCTGATCCAACCAGCGCGACTGCATGTCCATGGTCAACGATACCAATTCGGAATTTTTGCCAATGCTGGTTTTGAGTAGCTCCTGCTCTGATTCCAGAATTTGCAAAGACTGGCGCTGAATTTCTGTGGTTTTGGCAGCGGCCTTGGCGGCTTCCAAGGTATCGGTGCGGATGTTTTCAATGCTGCTGAGCACCTGCTGGTGCTGTCCACCGAGTTGTGCGATTTGGTGCTGCACCTCGGTTTGTTGGCTGCTGTTGTCTTTCATCTGAACCACCAATTCCTGCATGGCATTGAGCATCGATCGAACGCGACGTTCGGACTGGTCCATGGCCACGATCAAGCCTTGCAGCACGGGTGAATTTTCAGCGAGTTTGCTCAAGGCTTGTGAAAGTTGAGAAGCCTCAGCATCGACGCTGCTGCTGTCTTGACCCAGTTTGGTCAGCAGCGAACTGCGGCTTTGCAGCATGGACACCAGTTCGACCGTGGCGCTCTTGATGAACACCATCAACATGCCCATGATCAGTGAACCCAGCACGCCAAACAAAGATGCACTGAAGGCCACACCCATGGCCCGCATGGGTTCGGTCAATCGCGACACGAGTTCATTGACGGCCGCCACCGGATCGGTCATGCCAGACCCGACCGAGAAAGAACCAATGAGTTTGCCGATTTCTTGAAGCGCACCCAACAAACCGATGAACGTACCCAACAAGCCCAAACCCACCATCATGCCGGACATGAATTGCGCCAACAACAAACGGCGGTTTTGTCTGGCGTGGAACCGTTCTATTTCAGATTCGATGGCCGTTTGCTGAACACCGCCGATGGTGGTATCGAAATTGTGCAAAACCAATTCAAGCACTTCGACCACGTCATGGGATTGGCTGGCCTTGTCCTTTTGCAACAATTCCTGGGCTTGTTGCAAATTGCGCGAAGTTAACAAGCTTTGGCTGAAGTCTTCGATCAACTGGGCTTCCCGGTTTATGCGGCGCACATGGCCCAGCATTTGCAGACAACCGCCCACGATCAGCAGCAATATCAGATAGTTGATTTGCGGGTGCGGGTTACCCTCGATCGTTCCCATGATTTCTTTTTGGAAATAGACCGAACCCAAGGCAATCAACACAATGGGAATGCCGATATAGAGGTAATAGCGTTGAAGTCTTTTCATGGTTTTCAAGATCAGATCAATGTGGCTCGCGCATGGCACGAGAACTGAAGCGAAGCAACGGAGAAAGCAAATAACTCAACACACTGCGTTTGCCAACGATGACATCGGCACTTGCGGTCATGCCCGGCAAGATGACCTCTTGCGCCAGTGGTCCTTGGGCAGGCTTGGTTTCAACCACCACCCGGTAGTAGCGTTGGCCGTTTTCGTCCGGCAAGGTGTCCGAGCTGACCTCGACCACCTCGCCTTGCAAGGCGCCATACACCGTGTAGTCGTACGCGCCCAGCATGACGCGGGTGCTCAAACCTGCACGCAAACTCGCGCGGTCATCGGGCCGGACCCGGGCTTCGACCGCCAAGGGCCCTTCGCTGGGGGTGATCTCCAACACCGCCTCGCCGGGCTTGACCACGCCGCCGATGGTGTTGAACATCAACCGGTTGACAAACCCGGTGCTGGGTGCCCGCACTTCGGTGCGTGAGACGCGGTCACTGTCTGCCCGAATACCGGCCTGAATGCGGCTGATTTCTGCACTGACTTGGTTGAGCTCGGTTCGTGCCTCTGCCCGAAATCGCGACTGCGATTCATTGATTCGCGCAGCAGACTCGGCCTGCGCAGACATCAGTCTGGGAATGGTGTTGACCACGTCCCTGAATTGGGTGTTGAGTCGCTCGGTACGGCTTTGCGCTTCCAGCCATTCCATTTGCGAAGCCGCCCCTTTTTTCAACAGGTTCTCGACCATGGTGGTTTGTTGCTTGGCGATATTGAGCTCGGTGCTCAAACTTTGTGACCGGGCTTGCGCCTCTTTTAATTCGGCTTGGCGCTGGTTGATTTGTTGCTGCAGGGCGGCTTGTTCGGAACGAATACGCGATTGGCGCTCTTCAAACGCGTTCTTTTCCAGCATTTGCATGCTGACGGGAATGTCATCGTCAAACTGCAAAATGCTGCCACCTTGGGCTTCAGCCCGCAGTCTGGCTTGTGTGGCTTTCAATGATTGCAGTCTGGATTTGCCCTGAGACAAGTTGCTGTTGGCATTGACATCGGACAAGCGCATCAAGGTTTGTCCAGCCTGCACTTTTTGGCCTTCGTGTACCAAGATTTCTGAGACGATACCGCCTTCCAAATGCTGCACCACTTGTGACTTGCTGGCGGTGATGATGCGGCCCTGAGCCCTGACGATTTTGTCGATCGGCGCCCAGGCGGCCCACAGCAATAAGCCCAACATCAGCAACACCAGCACAGACACCATATAAGTGTCGTGCCGGCGCGGCAAAACGGGAGGCGTGGAATCTGTCATGGCATGACGGGTTTGACCAAAACCCGTGCGTTGTTGGCTGAAGGGCTGTCGCTTTCGACCACTCGCATGCTCACCATGCCCGGGTTGATGTTGTTTTTGATCAGCACATTGCGTATGTCATTCACCCGGTAATAAGCAATCCGGGACGACTCTGAAAAGCCCTTGGGTGTGTTGACGCGTATTTCAAACCCGCTTTTCTCTATGGCAAGGTAGGGCTTGATTTTTTCAATCAGCTCGGCCGCCTCTTTTTCTGACAACGCCACCACGTCCTTGTCGAACACCACAATCACGCCGCCCGAGCCCACTTGCAATAACTGGTTTTGACCCGATTGGGTTTTGATGCGGTTTTCTTTGGCGTTGACAATCTCGGCAGGTGTGTCAAGGTCTGCCGTGCCACCGCTGGCCTGGGACTTGGCATTGACCGACAGGGGTTTTTTGAGTGAATCAATTTCCCTTTGCAATTTGGCAAGTTGCTGGTTTTGTTCCCGCAGTTTTTCTTCAGCTTTGGCCTTGTCCTGCAAGACCTTGTCCAAGCTCGGCGCGACGGCTTGTGCCACCGGCGAGGATGCGTCAGTTTGGGGCGATGGGGGATTGCCGGTTTTTTCTGTTTGATCGATTGAAAGCGGTTTGCTGGTGACCGCGTTTTCCACCGGCTTGAACAAGTCCGGTTTCATTTTGGAAATTTGCATGATGGTGCTGATCACCACAATGGACATCACCGCGATCACAAACAGCAAATTGATCGCCAAATTGGTCACTGCATCGACATAGCCGGGCCAAAAAATGTCAGATGCGTCATTGGAGTCTGATGCAGCAGCCATGGTTTACGCTCTCAAAGTGTGTGACATGGGGGTCATTGGGTCGCAGGTGGTGGAGACGCACCACCTGTGTCAGATGCACCACCTGTGTCAGATGCACCACCTGTGTCAGGCGCATCGCCCGGGCTCTGGCGCTCAAACATGGGGGGGGTGATCGGGCTGAGGGGTGGTAGCGGTTTTTCTTGAACCGCCAACTCGGGTAGCGGTTTTTTGACCATGCTCATGGAAGAATTGATGTCTGGCGGCTGGTTGACCAAGGTTTGCAATTGGCTGAGCATGCCGAGGCGACGCAATATTTGTGCATGCGCCTGCATTTGTTGTGTCAGTGTTTGAACCAAGCGCTGGCGCGCAGAAAAGTAGCGCTCGTTGGCATCCAATGCCTCCAATATCGAACCCACTCGACCGGTTTTCATTTGCTGCTGTACCGACTGCAACACCAATTGCGCCGCTTCCTGTTCGGCTTGTGCCGTGGCGATGCGCAAGGTGGCCGACTGCAGCAAAGCAAAATCCGCATCCACCCCTTGCATGATGCGATCCGCTTCTTCAGCCAACCTGCTTTGGCGATTGGCCAATTCCGCTTTGGCCAATTTGGCGGCATACAACTCTTTGCCGCCGAGTGAAAATTCCCAATTGATCACACCCAACACGCGGCTGTCGATTTGCTTGGGATTGACCCCGCGAGCGTTTTCAGCTTCGTCGCGCTCAATGCTCAGCGCCAATGTAGGAAGCCATTTGGCGTAAATGGATGACACCACTTGTTCCTGCGTTTTCACGTCTTTGCGCAGGATGCGCAAATCTTGGCTGCTCTCCCAAACCATTTGCCGAATTTGCGCCTGTGTAGCGGGCAAGCCTGGCATTTGGTTCAAATAAGGCAATTGCATGGCTACCGGTTTGTCGCCCAGCAATCTTTCAAGCTCCAGCAAAGCCGTTTTGTAGTTGGACTGTTGCTCAATGCGGTTCTGTCTGGCCTGTAGCACGCGGGCACGCAAGCGCTCGAGATCGGCCGAACTGGCCGCACCCGACTGGGCGCGGTTTTGGACATAGGTGAATAAATTATTGAACTCTTGCAGTTGTTCATCTGAGAACTCGACCACCATGCGGGCAGATGCCACAGCCAACACAGCATTGGTAACAGACAACGCCACGGCCTCGTTGGCTGCGTAGGAACGCCATACCGTGGCTTGTTCGTTGCTCAGTTCAGCCATCCAATCACGCACCGCTGGCACATTGATCAGCGGTTGCACCAAACGCAATGCAGAAGATTCGGTGGTGTGTTTGCTGACAGGTTGTTGGTAAGGCTCAGATTTTTCTGGCCCCTTTTGGTAACGGGCACTGGCCCTGGGCAACAATTCGGCGCGGGCCTGCTGCCTTTTCGAAACCGCGATCTCAATTTGTGCCAATGCCTGGTCGAGCACTGGGCTGTTGCCCAAGCCCATCTTCACCATGTCTGGTAAGTTTTTGGCTTGTGACATGTCCACCGAAAACTTGTTGAATTGCAGTTCAGCGCCCGTGGCGGTGTTGATTTCGCCGTCTGGCAAATCCACATACGGAGATTGGGCCATGATGCCAAAGGTCAGCAACTGTCGGGAGAAATCCGGCGTGTAAACCAAGGACTCGTCTTGGTTGGTCAAACCTCTGCGTTTTTGGCTGATACGGCCCACCGCCTTGTCTGGATTGACCAAGCCAGGCCATTGCTTGAGCACAATGGGCGGGGGAATAGGGACAGTCGGTTGGCGAACCTTTGCCTTGGTTGGATCCTCAGTTGTCAAAGGTTCCCCCTTGGCGGTCTGGCGATTTTTCAATTGCGGGGTGAGCGTGGTGCCCAAGGTGATGGCGTTGTCAAAATCTCCTGCTTGGTCTGTGACCACACTTTCAACCATTTGCCGGGTTTTTTCCCTGTTTTGCAAAACAGATGTAGAAGTTGCGCCTGCATTGGCTGGCTTGACTGTTTTTTCTTGCGCGTGTGCATGGACTGCCCATGCTTGCAACAGGCCAGCCAGCATCCAGCCCCACGGCAAAGACTTAGGCACAGTTTTGTATCCCTTAGACATCAACGCTCCCTGAACGCTTCACGCATTCGCAACACCGGTTTGAACAAATACGACAGCACCGACTTTTGACCTGTTTTGATATCCACCTGCGCTTGCATTCCGGGAATGATGGGGAGCATTTCCCCGTTGGGTCGTTTCAAACCATGGCTGGTGGTTTTCACCAGCGCTCTGTAATAGGTTTCTTCACGCTTGACTTCGTCTCTGAGGGTGTCGGGACTGATTTGCAGCACTTCGGCTTCGAGCCAACCGTAAATGCCCGAGTCATAAGCCGTCAGCTTGACGATGGCTGGCAAACCAGGACGCAAAAATGCGATGTCTGTGGGTCGGATGCGGGTCTCGATCAGCAAGTTGTCTTCGAGCGGGACAATTTCCAACACGTCTTGGCCAATTTGCACCACCGCACCCAAAGTGTTGACCCGGATGTTTTTGACGGTGCCCTTTTTAGGTGCGTACAAAACGGTTCGCTTGAAGGCATCTGCCCGTCCCGTCAAAGTGGCCGAATGTGCGCCCAAGTCACCTTCAATGCGTGCGAGTTCACCGCTGGCATCGGCTTTGTATTTGTCTTGGATTTCTGCAATCCGGCCACGGGTTTCGGAGATGGCACGCTGGATACGCAACACATCGATGTCAGAGACCAGCCCTTTGGCTGCCAACGGTTCTGTGATGCCGAGTTCTTCTTGGCTGATTTTGAGGTTTTGTAGCTGTGAAGCCAGATTGCCTTCTAAGGCTTTTTTTCGCGCTTGAAAGGTGGCCATTTCATGGCGAATCAATTCTGGCGGGATGCCACTGAATGCATTGGCGGTCAATGGCTTGCCCTGTACCTCTGCCTGCAAACGAATGGCTGAGGCCCGAAGCGCATGAATACGCGCCTTGGTTTCTTGCATGTTGGCGCCTATCTTGACATCGTCAATACGCAGCAGCGGTTGCCCTGCCTCCACCACTTGCCCTTCTTTGACCAAAATGTCGGTGACAACACCGGCCTCCATGCTTTGTACGACTTGCTCTCTGCTGGAAGTGATGACTTTGCCTTGGGCTGAGGTGACTTCGTCTAAGTTGAACCATGCGGCCCACCCGATGAATACGACCAAGACCAGCGCGGCTGACCACAAACCGTATCTGGCCCACGCTCTGGGCGACTGCAAATGAAACAGGTAAATGTCGTTATATTGGTCTAGCACCGCCTGCTGGGCATTTTGCTGACGGAAAGCTTGGATACGCGCGATCAACGCAGGGTCACTCACGCCTGCATGGGCTTGCGCGTTGTTGGCTCGCCGTTTGAACAGCCATTGCAACCAGCGGTTCATGCGGCCACCTCTGTGACGGGTTTGAGCACAGGCCGAGCCCGTTGTACCTTGCCTTCTTTGACAGCTTGAAGCACCGCATCCCGAGGACCATCGGCCGCGATGCGACCCTGATCCAGAATCAACAAACGAGACGCCAATTCCAACGGCCCCGGACGGTGCGTGGCAATCACCACCAAGCGGTGCGTCAATTCAGGCGCCAAGCGTGTCAGCAACTGCTGTTCTCCCGCCATGTCCATGGCGCTGGTGGGCTCATCTAACAACAATATGGGGGCATCCGCCAGCAGCGCCCTGGCCAGTGCCACCATTTGCCGCTGCCCACCTGACAATGACTGGCCTGCTTCTCCCAGCGGCATGTCCAAACCCATGGGGTGCTCCATCACCCAGCTTTCCAGACCACAGACACTCAGCACCTGTAAAAACCGCTCGTCCTTGACCCGTGGCGATGCAATCAGCAGGTTTTCACGCAAACTGCCTCTGAACAACACCACATCTTGAGACACCCACGACACCTGGGCGCGCCAATCTGCGGGCGACAGATGCCGCAGGTCCAAGCCATCGACCCAGACACGGCCTTGCGTGGGTTGCAACAACCCCGCCAAAACGCGAAGCAAAGAAGATTTGCCCGAACCCACTGGCCCCATCACTGCGGTGATTTCACCGATTTGGAATGGCAACTTGGGAATATTCAACACAGCTTTTTCAGTGCGGGGGAATTGAAACACCAGGTTCTCGAGTACCAAATGGTGTTTGAACCTTTCCATGCTGACGAATGTTTTTTGTGAAACGCCAGCATGCAATGGCAAAGACATCAATTTGTTGACCGCAGAAAAGGAAATTTGGGTGTTGTGCCAACGGGCCATCAAACCTGCGACCTGACCCAAAGGCGCGAGTGCACGCGAAGCCAATATGCTGCAACCAATCAACGCACCGACGGTGAGTTGCCCCAGCAAGATCAAGTACACGCCATAGACGATCAACCCCGTGGTGGCCATTTGCTGCAACCACTGGCTGACGTTGGCAGTCAAAGCAGATGCCATGCGGCTGGCCATGGCGCTTCTGGCGGTTGCAGCGCACACGCGCTCCCATTTGCTCAAAAACCCCGATTGCGCGCCCAGCGCTGTGATGGTCTCCAAGCGCTCCATACTTTCGACCAGCATGGCGTGTTTTTGGGTGCTTTCATACTGGTAGCGCTCGACAGATCGGCGAATTGGCCATTGGGTCAGTGCTCCAAAAAACATGGTCAATGCACCAGCAACCAATGGCACCCACACCAAACTGCCACCCATCCAAGCGATGGCTGCGAAAAACAGCAGGCAAAACGGCAGGTCGGTCAACACGACCAAGGTGCTGGAGCTGACAAAGTCACGCACGGATTCAAATTCACGCACTTGGCTGGCCCACTGGGCAGGCGATGCGGGGCGTTGATCGGCAGGCAGCTGCAAGGTTTTTTTGTAGATGGCAGAAGACAGCACCAAATCGGCACGCTTGCCTGCTTCATCCAACACATGGGCACGCAAACTGCGCAATCCAAATTCGAGCAAAGCCGCCAACATCACGCCAATGGCCAAAGCCCACAATGAGTGCATGGCGGCATTGGGGATGACCCGGTCATACACATTCATGGAGAACATGGACCCGGCCAAGGCCAACAAATTGATCAAAACCGCGGCCACCACACAGTCGCTGTAATACGCCCTCAAACGCGAGAACACCCCCCAAAACCATTCGCTGCCATTGGCCTGCAATGTGTCGGTGGCTTCATCGGCCACGAACACGCGTTCGGCATAAATAACCAAGCCTTGCAGGTGGGGTTGTAAGTTGTCAACACTCACCCATAGCAGTTCAGGGTATGTCAGCAAAGGCGCAGCTTGGTCGTCTGTGAAACTTTGCACCTTGGCGCGGTGCTTCTCCAACTGGGTCAACAACACCCAACTGCCATCCACCAAGGACACCAAGCAAGGGAATGCGCGTATGTCGGACAGTTGCTTGACTTGGTAAGTGGTGGCCCGCAAACCATGCGATTGCAGGCTGACGGCGGCCACTTCCGGCGTCAAACTGGCAGGCATTTGAACTGCATAAGATGCCAAGTCTCGCCATGACACCCGAACACCTGATTCGAGCGCCAATGCGGACAAAGCATGCCAAATCACGTCACAGCTCCAGGTAATCTGCCAAATAACCGCGCAAGCTGAGCAAACGCCAAGCCGATAAGGTGGCGTCCGTGCTCGCAGTCATGGCATTGGTTCGTGCCGTGAACAATTCGTTTTCAGCGTTCAGCACATCCAGCAGCGATCTGCGCCCAATTTTGAATTGCTCTGCATAGGCGTTGACGACCTGTACCGAGCTGTCGACATACGCTTGAAAGGTATTGACCGACGCTTGGTTGGCCAGCAGTTCAAACCATTGCGTCTCCACTGCAGAACGCACTTTGTAAGTGGTCGCATCCACCGCACTTTCAGACGCGATGATGGCTTCTCTGGCAGCGCGGTTGCTGTGTTTGTAGCCGGGATTGACTGGCAGTGTCCATTGCAAATTGACACCCAAAGTGATGTTGTCTTGTCGTCCGGCGACAAAGCCGTAATTTTGTCCTGTGCGGGTGACGGCTTCGGCATTGATTTTCGGCCGCGTGGCACTTCGGCTGAGTTCCAAGCTGTGCCAAGACGATTTGACTTCGGACAAAGACTTTTGCAACTGCGGACTGTTGTTGATGGCTTCAGAAATGGCCGACTCCAGGTCAGGTGGCAAAGGCACATTGCCAAATTCAGCCATCAACTGATCGAAATTTCCAAGATCGGACAAAGCAGGTGGGTTCATGCCGCTGTGGTTGCGCCATTGCAAGCGGGCTGACTCCAAACGGGCCATGCGGTTGGTGAATGTCGATTCAGCCAGTGCCACTCTGGCTTGGGCCACAGAAAGGTCGGAGGCGCGACCCAAATCCGTCAAAGCGATCTGCTTCATCTGGCTGACATAATTTCTGTGCAACTTCAAATTTTGTCGAGCCAATTCGGTCAGCTGGTGCTGCCGAACCACTTCTATATAGAGTTCGACGGTTTTCAACACCAGCTGCTCTCTGACCATGACCAGCTGCCAATCCATGCCCAATGAACCCGCTTTGAACCGCCTGAGGTTGGCACCCAGTGACTGGTCAAACAGCGGTTGGGTCAATTTGAGTTGTGCTTGGGCTTGGTCTTTGAACACATTGGTGCGATTGCTCAAATACAGTTTTTGTTGTTCTTGCCCGTAACTGCTGCTGAAGCTGAGCTGCGGGTAACCGCTGGAACGTGCCTCGCTGACCCGGGACAAGGCCAAACGGCTTTCTGCTTCAGCTTGGCTGAGCTCGGGGTGGTTTTGCAGCACCAACAACACCAGTTCTCGCATGCCCGTGGGTTTGCTGACAACCGCCTGTGGGGTGGCCACAGCAACAGGTGGGTTGTCCTCTGGGGTTTGTGCACTCGCACTGATACACAGTCCAGCAAACAACACCCAGACGGCAGGGCAAACGACTTTGGGTGGCATCGGCTTCATGGCAGGTCAAGCACTGGGGCAGCGGTTATTTTTTCGACAAGCTGTTTTGCTCTGGCATCAGCGAATACTCAATCACCAGCTCTTTGGGTGCGGTCAAATTGAGCTCTATCCAAATCACCCGACCAAAGCGTGCAAATTGGAATGACTGGTGCATGCTGACGCGTCGGTTAAGCAACATTTCCCAGCCCTTGAGCCTGGCGTCCTCCACCAAAGCATCTCGGGCGGCATCCAAACACGTGACGCTTTCACACACCACTTTGGCGGGTTTTGCAGCAGCATCTTTTTTTGTATCTGTTGGGGTGATTGGTGACAGTGGTGCATTGAGTTCGGCATCGGTTACCCGGCCTTTCCTGTTTTTCTTGTTGTCTTTGCCCGCAGGCCCCGCTTCCTTGGCAGCCGTTTTGGTCTCCACCACGGGTGCAGGCACGGCTACTGGCTCGGGCTTGTGGTCAAAAGAAATCTTGGCGTACAAACGACCGAGCATTTGCTCTCCAGCCCCGACCACGGTTTCCTCGTTGACCCGGGTAGGTTCAGCGCCTGGTATCCATGGAAAGTCGTAAACGGGTTGCTTTTGCCATTTGTTGGGGGCAGTGCCTTCTTTGACGCTGGGCAAATAGGGGGCAAACAACATGCTGTTGACTTTGGGCTCGGGCTCCTTGACGGGCTCTGGTGGGGCCGGTACCGGAACCGCCGGTGCCATCAATGCCGCCGGCGCTGGCGGCGTGAAAACTTTTTGTGCATTGAGCGCCTCTGGCGTCAGTGGCACACGCTCCGGGCGGTTACCTGCCAAATCCTTGGGAATGGTCAGTTGCCTGACCTCTCGCGGTGTGGGCGGTGGTGGCGTGTCGTCCTCCATGTTCAGCAATGTGGTGCAGCCCGTCAACGCGGTGCCCACCAATACAAAACCCATGGCGTTCAATAGGTGAAGTGACAATTTCATAAAACGTCCGATTCGGTTGGTCAATGGCGAAATGGGGGGTTGGCTTTATTCAGCAAGCTGCGCAGTCGCAGGGGTGGCAGCGTTGGCTTTCGGTTTGCCGTTGGACTGGTTCAAAACCACCGAGTAAATGGCATCCACACCCAGCGCAGTGTTGATCAGTCGAATATCCAAAATACGGGTGTCTTGTACAAAGGTCAGAACAAAGCTGGTACCCAGTCTGACCAATGAATGCAAAGCCCAACTCTTGAGCAACGCATCGTTGATCAATTCATTGCTGACTTGCTCGCTGTAGGTATCTCCCAGCGATGCGTAAAAAATGCCCGTTTGTTGGTTGCCTTCCCCTAGCAATACCGTTTGTTCGTGCCTGACCAGCTTCATGTTGGGTATGTAGGGATACATATTGCTTTGCACCGCTGGCCAAACGGTTTGTGCCTGTACCCAGCCAGAACACAACAGCACCGTGCTGATAAAGAGTTTTTTGATCCACATACAAGCATCCCCTGGCAATGAATTGGTGAATTGGCAAAGTGTTTTGACGCATCCGGATCAGCACCCAGGCACTTCTCAAAGAGCACTTATACGCCCATTTTCTTCATTGAGAGTGTACTTAAATTTGTTATTTAATAAAAAAATTAGATCTTTGAAATTATTTAATTAAGCAAAAATCAAGATTAATTGAATAAAATTTGGGGAATTTTTCAAATTCACCCTTTAAATAAATACTAAATAACTAACGTATTGCGGGGCATTGGTTGTTTTTTTCAAAATTGTTGTTTTTGGACAAACCTCTGTCGTCCCCTGAAGCTCCCCCACTCCAACCAAGCCTACCCACGTCGGACCAGGGCCTGTTTGCACCGTCGCAAGGGATGCACCGGCTTCAAGCGCCGACGGCTTGTCCGTCGCTTCGGGGATCGGCGCCGCCGGTGCGCACACCCGATACCGGATCGAGTGTGATGCCGTGCGCATGACCCGCCAATTCGTTCCATGGTCCCCAGCGGTTGAGCAGATGGCCTCGCTGGTGCAGCGCAGCCAGGGTTGGCTCACCCAAGCGACTCTCCACATGCAAGGTGTCGCGGGCTTCGCCCAACGCAAACCGGCCTGACAACCAACGCGGTGATTGCACGGCTTGTTGAATATCCAAACCGTGGTCGACCATGGCGCTGTAGGTTTGGAATTGAATTTGTGGCTGGCCATCAGCGCCCATGCAACCCATCACACTCCACAGTTTGTTGGCTCTGATACCGATAGAGGCGATCAAAGTATGCAAGGGCACCTTGCCGGGCGCCAAAGCATTGGGATGACCCGGTGTCAAAGAGAAATACGCGCTGCGGTTTTGCAGCAACACGCCAGTGGTTTCGTCGACCATGCCTGAACCGAAAGCGCCATACAAACTGTGGATCAACGACACCGCTTGGCCTTGCGCATCCACCGCAGCGATATACACCGTGTCACCCGTGAGGCTGCCATAAGAAGGTACTTTGTCCCACGCCAAGGCTTTGTCTGGGTCTATCAATGCACGGCGCTCATTCAAATAGGCATCGCTGAGCAAGTGTTTCATAGGCACATCCACAAAAGCTGGATCACCCAGCCATCGGTCGCGATCGTGGTAGCTGATTTGTTTGGCCTGAACCATGCAGTGGATGCGCTGCGGATCGTTCAAATCCCTGCGATGCAATTCAAAGGGTTCTACCAATTTGAGCATTTGCAAGACGGTGAAGCCTTGGGTCGGCGCTGGCGTTTGGTAGAGGGTGAGATCACGGTATTGACCCACCAATGGTTGGCCCCATGGAGCCTGTTGCTTCGCCAAATCGGACAGGTCGAAAAAACCACCGCTTTGTTGAGAAAAAGCCGCCAACGATTGGCCGACTTCTCCAGCGTAGAAAGCTTGCGCTCC
>SXWY01000066.1 GCA_005789825.1 Burkholderiales bacterium
GGCTCCATGACACGCATTCGGTTGGTACCCAAGGTCAAACTGGCACCCGCTGGATGGCAGCGTGAAGCCATCAACCTTCCAGCCAACGGCCCACTGACGTTGATGTGTTGTTGACCCGCTTGGCTGGTGGCGGCGATTTTCCAACCCATGGGCAACTGGCCTGTGTGTTCACAAACAGCAGCTTGGGCGGCATAGCCGTCGGCGCGGCTCTGCGGCAAGGGGGTCAAGTCAGACCAATCCGTCACATGGCGCCCCTCTTTCCAAGCAGCATACAAAGCATCGGTCAAGGACGAAAAACGGTGGCTGGACATGCGCGACTCTCCAGTGCATTCATAAAAACCTGTCGGCGACGAGCACCCCAAGTGCACCTTGGTATGTGGTGCCTGCGGATGACAAATCCGAGCGCAACCTTTTTTTGGCAGAACTGCTGGTGGCGACGTTGGAAAACATGAACCTCAAGATGCCTGCTGCCACCGTGAAGCTCGGCAACTTCAAGCTTCAGTGAAGACCACCACCACCGCCGCCAAGACTGCGATGGCCACCCAAATCGCCGTGTTATGGCGGCCAATGAATTTGAGCGAACGGTCCTCAAAGCTGGGTTTTGAAGGGGTTGTTGGCTCGTCCATCAATTGGCCCTGGCTACCCAGACGGTGGCACCCTCGGGGCCGTAATGCTCGACATGGGGAATGTCGCGGCCCAAACGAAACGGGTCACCCGCCTTGAGCGTGATCGCCTTGTCGCCCACGGTCAGCACCAATTCACCGCGCTGCACAAAGGCACTGACATCGAACGGATGGGTGTGCGTGTCAATCGACAAATTGGGTTGCCATTCGCGCACCAACACTTCATCGAAACCTTCTTCGACCGAACGGGCGGTGAATTCTTCAAATGTTTGAACCATGCTTGTTTGCTTTCTGTTGTTCAGGATGACCAGTCCAGCATCATCTTCAGGCACAAGGGGTCGGAGAACGCCACTTGGTAGGCGGCTTCGGCCTGTCCCAGTTTATACGTATGCGTGATCATGTGCTCGAGTGACAAACGCTGGCTCTCGACCAGCTGGGTAACCGCGTGCAAATCGTGTTTTTTCCATTGCGCGGCCACCCGAATCTGCGCCTCACGCATGAACGCCGGGGCAAACGCAAAACCCAAATCTTGTTTGTAAAAACCGGCCAGCACCACTTCGCCGCCGGGGGCGAGTCGCATGATCAAGCTGTTGAGCACACTGCTGTCGCCGCTGACGTCGTAAATGGCTTGGTAATCTTTGCGGCTGTCGTCATTCGGATGCACCACGCTGTAGCCCTCGGCACCGGTGTGTCGCTGGGCTTGGGTTTCCCATACCGTGGGCGCGGGCCCGCCCAGCGCCAGCGTGATGCGTGCCAACAACCGGCCCATGACCCCGTGGCCGACGATGAGGTCAGGCAACACCATCGGCTGCTTCTCACCCCCCAAGGCAATTGCGTGGTAACAGGTCGCCGCCAATGCCAGCAACACGGCTTGGGGACCCAAAGACGCCTGCACTTTCACCGCCCGGTCGTGCGCCACGACCAAGCGCGAACCCGCACCTCCGAAAATATTGCGCACACCTTGGAAGGTGTAAGAACCGGGCACAAACACATGGTCACCCAGTTGCAACGTGGCGGATTCACCCACTTTGCTGACGATGCCAACGGTTTCGTAGCCAGGCACCAGCGGGTAACCCAAGCCCGGAAAAGGTGGCATGCTGCCGTCCCACAACAAACGCTCGGTGCCGGTGCTGATGCCGCTGAAAGTCACATCGACTTCAATGTCATTCGCTTCAAACGCTTTGATCTCTAAGGTTTGAACCGAGAGTTGCTGCGGAGCATCAAAAACAATGGCTTGGGCGGTGTGAAGCATGGGTTGGTCCGGTTAATCGGCCATACAGCAGCCGGTTCTAGGGGGGATTCAACATGTTGAAAATCATTTTGGCACACCTGCATTCATCTTCTCAGTGAAAATAGAAAGCGCCAAGGCCAACCAGCCCCACACATAAGCGATGCCGCCATAAGGTGTCAATGGCCTGAACCATTCCACACCGGCCAGATGGCGCAATTCGATATTGAAGCTAAAGGCCAGCAAGCCGATTGCAACGAGCGCAAAGCCGCTTCTTCCAAGCCGGGTTGGTGCGCCACGTAAGCGGCGGTCAGCACCGACAAAGCCGCTGTCACACTGGCGAAAACAAACAACAAGTTTCTAGCGATTTTCATGAGTGAATGCCTGTGTGACCGTAATGATTTTCCAAATGGATACCCAACCCAAGCTCTTACCCTTGCTTGCGACATTCAGCTTTGGCTGCATGTTAATGCTTGCCCCGTTCAATGCTGATGCCGAGGGCAACGTCAACCCCACCGTAGACTTGCGGCGGGTGTATGAGACGGTGGCGCATCAATGGATGGGAGCAGACAGCGCTTCATTGCTCAATGGCTGATTGGAGACGCTGCCGGTGTTTGGATGAGCTCAAAAAAAACCCCGCCGGCAAAAAGCCAGCGGGGCCCAAAAACCATCAAGACATCAAGCGATCAGCACGCCGCTGTTTTTCAATGCAGCTGCATCGGTGGCTGACAGGGTGACGCCTTCGAGCCAAATGGTTTGGGTGACATTCCCCGTGCCCGAACCATCCACATCAATCACGATTTTTGTGCTGTTGGCGGTGGCACTGCCCGGCACCGTTTGCCTGGTGGTGACAGTGACCCATTGGGACAAAACCGAGGTGGATGTGTTGTAACCACCTGCCAACAAACTGGTGATGTTGAGTTTGTCTCCGGCAGTGCCATTCCAAGCCACAAAGTCTTTGACGATGTCGACTGCACC
>SXWY01000067.1 GCA_005789825.1 Burkholderiales bacterium
AGCGCTCTCCCAGCTGAGCTATACCCCCGGCAAACATCGAGTCCACGATTATAGCCAGATATTTTTCAGCTTTGAAGCCGTGAAAAAACCTCTTCACGCTTGAACAATGAAATCACCGCATCCAGCGACGGGGTTTGGGGTGTTCCCAGCAACAACACACGCACGGGCATGGCCAACTGAGGCATTTTCAAACCTTGGGCTTGCAACACATTTTTGATCACCGATGAAACAGCCGCTTTGTCCCAATCGACAGTTTGTAAGCCATCAACCAGTGCCTCTAACGCCGGACGAATCGCAGGCGTGACATGCAAGGCAAGCTCTTCCGAGCTGGGCGTGACGGGTTGGTAAAAACGTGCAGCCCAATCTGCCAACTCAACCGTGGTGTCGCATCGATCTTTGAACAACTCACAAATGTCTGGCAGTCGATGGTCGGTCGCAATGCCTTTGGCCGACAACTGGGACTGAACCAGCTCTGCCAAAGCCACACCAGACATGGCTTTCAAATGCTGCGCATTGACCCACCGCAATTTGGCTTCGTCGAATTGCGCAGCGCTTTTGCCCAAGTGATCCAAATTGAACCATTGCACAAACTGCTCGCGAGAAAAAATTTCATCGTCACCGTGGCTCCATCCAAGACGTGCCAAGTAATTGACCATGGCCTCAGGCAAAAAGCCTTCATCGCGAAATTGTGTGACTGCTTTGGCACCATTGCGCTTGCTGAGCTTTTCACCTTGCTCGTTGAGCACCGTTGGCAAATGTGCATAGACCGGCGGCGGGTGTCCCAACGCCTGAAAAATATGAATTTGACGAGGCGTATTGTTGACATGGTCGTCGCCGCGGATGACATGCGTGATGGCCATGTCGATGTCATCGACCACAACGCAAAAGTTGTACGTGGGTGTGCCGTCAGGACGTGCTATGACCAAATCATCTAACTCGTGGTTGCTGATTTCAATCAAACCTTTGACTTTGTCATTCCAAGTAACCGTCCCCGTTTGCGGGGTTTTAAATCGCAACACAGGTTGAACGCCCGCAGGTATGGGAGGCAAGGTTTTGCCAGGCTCAGGTCGCCACGTACCGTCGTAACGGGGTTTTTCTTTGGCAGCCATTTGGCGCTCGCGAAGAGCATCGAGTTCGGCCACACTCATGTAGCACGGATAGACAAAACCAAGCGCTTGCAATTGCGCAAGCACTTGCTTGTAGCGGTCCATGCGTTGCATTTGGTAGAACGGCCCTTCATCGTGTGTGAGCCCCAACCAAGACATGCCTTGCAAAATCACATCAACTGCTTCTTGTGAGGAACGATCGACATCGGTGTCTTCAATACGCAAAATAAATTTGCCACCCGTGGCTCTGGCAAATGCCCACGGATATAGCGCAGAGCGGATATTGCCTAAATGGATGAAACCTGTCGGCGACGGTGCAAATCGGGTGCGTGTGCTCATGATGAGGCCTTGATTTGATCGAGGCCGCGTGACAAATCGTTTTTCAAATCGTCAAGATGCTCAAGGCCAACAGCCACCCGAACCAAACTTTGTTGAATACCGGCCAGTTGTCGGTTGACTTCCGTCAAGCGCCCATGAGATGTGCTGGCAGGGTGAGTGATGATGGTTTTCACATCGCCCAAATTCGCGGTGATGGACATCAATTGCGTACTGTCGATGACGGTGAATGCATTGCTGCGGCAATGCGCGGGGTCGGCACCCACGACATCAAACGACAGGACAGGACCACCTTTGCCCGATTGCTGCGCCATGGCCAGTGCGTGTTGCGGGTGTGAACTTAATCCGGGGAAATGGACCTTGGCCACTTTGGGATGCTGCTCTAACCATCTGGCAAGGGCCAAGGCTTGATCAGACTGCGCCTTCATGCGCAACGATAAGGTCTCTAAACCTTTGAGCACCACCCAGGCATTGAATGGCGACAAGCTCATGCCAGCACTGCGCATGACAGGTATGAATTTTTCGCTGACCATGGCTTGCGATGCACACAAAGCACCGGCGACCACACGGCCTTGGCCGTCCAGGTATTTGGTACCCGAATGAACAATCACGTCAGCACCCAGAGCAATGGGGGTTTGCAAAGCTGGCGTGCAAAAACAATTGTCGACCGCCAAGACAGCATGGGCAGCATGCGCAATCTCAGCCAGTGCACGAATGTCACAAACTTCTGTCAGAGGGTTGGTTGGCGTTTCGGCAAACAGCAATCGTGTGTTGGGTTGCATGGCTCGCTTCCATTCGGCCACATCGGTCTGTGAAACGAAAGTGGTGTGGACACCGAACTTGGCAAATTCGCTGCTGAGCAATTTGTGCGTGGAGCCAAATACGGAATGCGAACACACCACGTGGTCACCGCTCTTGAGCAAGGCCATGCACAACAACAGCACAGCCGCCATGCCGCTGGCTGTACCGACACAGGCTTGTGCCCCTTCCAATGCGGCCAAGCGTTTTTCAAAGCTTGCGACCGTGGGGTTGGTAAAGCGCGAGTAAATATAGCCTTCCTCTTCACCCGCAAACCGACGCGCCGCAGTTTCACTGTCAGGTTGAACAAAACTGCTGGTCAAAAACAAGGCCTCAGAATTTTCGCCGTATTGAGATTTATCCACCGCCGAGCGAACGGCCATGGTTTCTTTGTGGAAAGCGTCGGGATGTAGTTGATCAGTCATATGAGGTCAACGCAGATCGGCGTTGGGTAAAGCAAGTCGGGAATGGTCTGCAGCGTCTTCTTCCACGCCAACGCGGTGTTGGCCCAACCGGGTGATGTCTTCGACGCTGATGTCGCCAGTGATGTAGACGCCATCGAAGCAAGACGCATCAAAACCATGGATAGCTGGCGCACCCGGCAAAGCAGCGCGTTTGACAGCATCCAGCATCGGTGCGATGTCTTGGTAAATCAGCGCATCGCAACCTATCAACTCGCGCACCTGTTCGACGCTGCGTCCAAAGGCCACCAATTCTTCAGAGGTAGGCATGTCTATGCCATAAACATTGGGATATCGAACAGGGGGCGCAGCGCTGGCCAAATACACTTTTCTGGCGCCAGCGTCACGTGCCATTTGAACAATCTCTTTACTGGTGGTTCCGCGCACGATGGAGTCATCGACCAGCAACACATTGCGGTCTTTGAATTCACTGACGATGACATTGAGTTTTTGCCGCACGGAACGTTTACGCACAGCCTGGCCAGGCATGATGAATGTGCGTCCGACGTAGCGGTTTTTCACAAAACCTTCGCGGTAGGGCTTGCCCAGCAAATGCGCCAATTGGGTGGCGCTGGGTCGGCTGGATTCAGGAATAGGAATCACCACATCAATGTCAGAAGGCGGTACGGTGGACACCACGCGCTTGGCCAATGTTTCGCCCAAATTCAAGCGGGCTTGGTATACCGAAATTCCGTCCATGGTGGAGTCTGGACGTGCCAAGTACACAAACTCAAAAATACAAGGCATCAAGCGGGTGGATTGGGCACATTGGCTGGCATGGAGTTGCCCTTGCATGTCGATAAACACGGCTTCACCAGGCGCCACATCTCGCACAAATATATGGCCAGTGCCCGCCAGCGCCACCGATTCGCTGCCAACCATCCAGGTGCCATCTTTGCCTTGACCCAGACACAATGGCCGAATACCAAACGGATCGCGAAAAGCCAAAACACCATGACCGGCGATCATGGCAATCACGGCGTACGAACCTTTGATTCTTTGGTGCACTCCACTGACGGCCGCAAACACATCGGCCGCAGCCAGCGTGTTTCCGCGCGTGGTTTTTTCCAGTTCATGCGCCAACACATTGAGCAGCACTTCAGAATCACTCTCAGTATTAATGTGGCGATGGTCGGTGGAAAACAATTCGGCCTTGAGGGCATGCGCGTTGGTCAGGTTACCGTTGTGCACCATCACCAAGCCATACGGTGCATTCACATAAAACGGTTGCGCTTCTTCTTCGCTGTATGCGTTTCCTGCGGTCGGGTAACGCACTTGCCCGAGCCCGATATTGCCAGGCAAGGCCCGCATGTTGCGCGTGCGAAAAACATCGCGCACCATGCCCTTGGCTTTTTGCATGAAAAACTTGCGTTCCAATTGAGTAACGATGCCGGCAGCATCTTGACCTCGGTGCTGTAACAGCAACAAAGCGTCATAGATCAATTGGTTCACATGCGAAGGACTGACCACCCCCACTATGCCGCACATCAAGTCACCAACCTTTCCAATGGCGCCGGCAACACCGGCTTTAAATACACAAGCAATTGATGAACCGACTGGGCCACTTGAGAAGTCACCCACACCTCAGCATGTCGCCATGGTGTGAGGCCCACCAACACGGCAATGGCCAGCCACATGATGGCTGCACGCGCCAAACCAAACACCATGCCCAGCAGACGATCCGCCAATCCCAATCCCGCCAATGACAGCAACCGCTTCAGCAGACTGCCGACCAATGCCATCAGCAACATGACCAACAAAAAAATCAAAACCCAAGCAACGGCTTCACGCATACTTTGGGCCCACTCAGGCAATGGCAAACCACGGCTCCAATCGAACGCGTATTTGCTGCAAACCACAAAGCCCACAGCCCATGCCAAGAGCGCAAAAAACTCTTTGACCACACCGCGCCAAAACCCCAAAGCGGCTGACAACAACATCAACCCCAACAAGGCCCAATCAACCGCGTTCATGCATTAAAGCGTCAACACAACCGCATTCAATTGCAGCGATTTGGTTTTGGTGATGATTTTTTGGGCTTCTTCGCGGGTAGCAAAAGGGCCAGCACGCACACGTGTGCGTTTTCCCTCAGGAGTTTGAGCAACATGTATGTAGGTTTTGACACCCGATTTTTCGAGCTTGCTGCGGATATCCTTGACCTTGGCCTCGTCCGAAAAAGCACCAAACTGAACAATAAAGCGCTCGGTGGCGGCTTGGCTGGACGTTGGTTTCGCCGTGTTGGTTGAGTCTGCGGGAACGTTGGCGGGCGCGGGTTTGTCAGAACTGGCCGCATCTGCATTTACAGGTGTTTTTTTGGCTGGTTCAGCTTTGGGCTGAATATCAGCAGGCCTTGTTTCGGCTGGTGTTTTGTCGGGCGAAGTCGATGTCACCGCTGAAGGGTTTGATGATTGGTTGTCATCCCCCACCACCTGTTCGTTGGCATTGACGGCTTGCGAAAGAGGGACTTTGTCATTCAATTTATCCGGGCTGGCAACAGTTGGTGGTTGCGAGGGCCGTACCGAATCCTTGTCTGGCATGTCGATGCGGATGTCTGCCGGCAATTCGCGGGGTTTGGTGTCAAACACCAACGGAAAACCCAGCACAGCAATCACCACCAAGACAGTCGCACCAATCAGCCTGTGACGCGCCTGTTTGCGCAAGCTGTCCAAGCTTTGGGGGTCATCCTGATGGGATTCAGCAGACGAAGAACTGGGAGCGCGGGACTTGAAAAAGGCCATGGGCAGGTTCAGGTGGGTGAAGCGGCGGGAAGACGGCCTTCAATACCGTGCTGCAATACTCCGCCAACAGTGAAAAACGAACCAAAAACAAGAATTCTATCAGCGGGGTTGGCTGCCAACAGGGCTTGGCGCATCGCCTCTGACGGCCCGCTGTGCAGGCTGGCGCTCGCTGTTGCCGCCGGTTTCAAAGACTGCCAAACGTCTCGCAACGCCAGTGCGCTGGCCGCTCTGGGTGTGGGCAAATCGCAAAAATACCAACACTCCACCAATGGCATCAAACGGCGCAGTAATCCGATTAAATCTTTGTCGGCCATGGCGCCAACGACCGCATGCGTTCGGGGAAAAAAACCCATGGCATCCAAGTTGTGTGCCAAGGCGGCGGCGGCATGCGGGTTGTGCGCGACATCGAGCACGATAGCGGGTTGTCCTGGCAACAATTGAAACCGCCCGGGCCAAGTCACTGTCGACAAACCAGCGCGGATGGCTTGCGCCGTGACAGGCAGTTGCGAGCGCATGGCTTCCATCACAGCAATCACACCGGCTGCATTCAACAGCTGATTGGCGCCGCGCAAAGCCGGATAGGCCAACCCGCTGTAAGTGCGGCCACGCCCGCGCCATGTCCATTGTTGGTTGTCGCCAGAAAACTGCACATCTTTCATGACCTGCCAAACATCTGCTTGCAGCTCAACTGCTTTTATGAGCAGTGAATTTGGCGGAGACGGATCGCTGATAACGACAGGTTTTTCTGTGCGCATGATGCCAGCCTTTTCGGCTCCGATGCTTTCCCGGTCCGGCCCCAGCAATTCCATGTGGTCCAAATCTACGCTGGTGATGACCGCGCAATCTGTGTCGATCACATTCACCGCATCAAGACGACCACCCAATCCGACTTCCAAAATCACCACATCCAAATGGGCAGATGCCAAACAACTGAACAAAGCCAAACTGGTGAACTCAAAATAACTGAGAGTGACCTCGCCGCGCGCTACCTCCACACGTTCAAAATGCCCGACCAAATCAGCCTCTGACACAGGCAGGCCATCGATACAACAACGCTCCTGAAAGTACACCAAATGCGGCGACGTGTACAAACCGGTTTTATAGCCTGCTTGTCGATACACAGACTCCATCATGGCGCAGGTAGAACCTTTTCCGTTGGTTCCCGCCACTGTTACCACAGGGCAATCAAACCGCAAGCCCATGGCCTGCGACACGCGGGCAACCCGCTCCAGCCCCATCTCAATGGTTTGGGGATGCAAGCGCTCACAATGGCTCAACCAGTCCTGTAAATTCATACAAAGATTGTCACCCATAGCCTATAAAACCCTGTCAACCCTATGTCTTGTGTTCGCGTTAAAGTCAACATGCGTCTTACACACAGGAGCTCCACGATGAAAAAACTGCTCAGCGTTATTGGTATGTTGGCTGCTTTTTACCTGCCCCAGTCTCAAGCCCAAGAGGTCGGCCGCGTCATTTCCTCGATACCCATCATCCAACAAGTGGCTGTGCCACGCCAAGTTTGCACACAACAACAAGTGACCACCCAGCCCCCAAAGTCTGGCGCTGGTGCGCTCATGGGCGCCATAGCTGGAGGCACCGTCGGCCATGCCATTGGGCGTGACGGATTGGGTACCGCGATTGGCATGTTTGGCGGTGCCATTTTGGGAGACAAGATCGAGGGTGCACCACCGCCTGAAGTCAAAAACGTCCAAACATGCAGCACCCAAAATTTTTATGAAAGCCGCACCGTGGCGTACAACGTGACTTACGAATACGCCGGTAAACAATACATAGTTCAAATGCCCCAAGACCCGGGCCCCAGCGTACGACTGCAAATCACCCCAGTGGTCTCCAGCAATCCCAACTACAACTATCCTCCTCCACCGCCGTTACCCGCTGCCAGCGCTGTGCCGCCCCCAGGATCGGCACCACAAAGCTGGTAAGCCTTTCTTCACACCATCGAAGCCGCTCTCACAGAGCGGCTTTTTTCATGCAAAGCATGGCCTAGAATCGCGCCTTTGTTCTGATGGGTGAAAGTTTCATGGGTAAAAACACAACGACAGCAGCAGCCAAAGCGCCACAACGTGTAGTGCTGGCCTATTCGGGCGGCTTAGACACCTCCATTATTCTGAAATGGTTGCAAGACGAATACCACTGCGAAGTCGTCACATTCACCGCAGATATCGGCCAAGGCGAGGAGATCGAACCCGCGCGGGCCAAAGCCATCAAAATGGGCATCCAGCCTTCGAATATTTTTATTGAAGATCTGCGGGAAGAATTCGTCCGCGATTTTGTCTTCCCCATGTTTCGCGCCAATGCGCTTTATGAAGGCGAATATTTATTAGGTACTTCTATCGCCCGTCCCTTGATTGCCAAACGTTTGGTCGAGATCGCACGCAAAACCAAAGCCGATGCCATCAGCCATGGCGCAACCGGCAAAGGCAATGACCAAGTGCGTTTTGAACTGGGCGCGTATGCCTTGATGCCCAATGTCAAAGTGATTGCACCTTGGCGCGAATGGGATTTGCTGTCGCGTGAAAAACTGCTGGCTTATGCCGACAAACATGGCATCCCGGTGGATTTCAAAAAACGCAAAGGCGGCGCGCCCTATTCCATGGATGCCAATTTGCTGCACATCAGTTATGAGGGTGGCATTTTGGAAGACCCCAATTTCGCGCCGGAAGAGAACATGTGGCGCCTGACGGTGAGCCCTGAAAAAGCGCCTAACAAACCACAAATCATCGAACTGACTTACAAACACGGCGACGTGGTTGCCATTGACGGCGTGCGCATGTCACCCGCCACAGTGCTGACCCAGTTGAACACCGTCGGTGGAAAACACGGCATCGGCCGGTTGGACAAAGTGGAGAACAGGTACGTGGGCATGAAAAGCCGTGGCTGCTATGAAACCCCCGGCGGCACGATTTTGCTGGCGGGTCACCGGGCCATCGAATCCATCACATTGGACCGCGAAGTCTTGGCACTCAAAGATGACCTGATGCCGCGCTACGCACGGCTGGTTTACAACGGTTATTGGTTCAGCCCAGAGCGTGAGTTGCTGCAAGGCTTGATAGACGCCTCGCAAGCCACCGCCAACGGCAAGGTTCGGCTCAAACTCTACAAAGGCACCATCATGTGCGTCGGACGTGAAAGCAAAACCGACAGCTTGTTTGATACCCGTATCGCCACATTCGATGACGATGGTGGCGCCTACAACCAAGCCGATGCCGGCGGATTCATCAAACTCAATGCACTGCGCATGCGCATTGCGGGCAATTTGAAAAATGAGCGCGCTGCCAAATCAGCGTCCCGTGCAAAACCTGTCAAGAAAAAGGCTTGATCCATGGTCACCGAACATATTCCCAACGTCAGCATCACCACCAAAGCCAATGTGTTTTTCGATGGCAAATGCGTCAGCCATCCCGTGGTTTTGCCCAATGGCGAAAAAAAATCTGTCGGCGTGGTCATGCCGTCGCATTTGACATTCAATACCGCCGCGCCAGAAATCATGGAATGTGTGGCGGGTGCTTGTGAATACAAACTCGCTGGTACCGATCAATGGCAAGCCTCTCGCCCCGGTGACAAATTCCACGTCCCCGCCCATTCATCATTTGAAATCAAAGTGACGGAAAGCTACCACTACATCTGTCACTTTGGTTGAAGTGGTTTGATTCAATAGCGCATCATGCGGGCTTTGGCCTCGGCAAATTCACGCTTGAATTGCGCCACCATGTCTGCCGTGGACAGCACTTTGTTGATCGCACCAATGCCTTGACCGCAGCCCCAAATGTCTTTCCATGCTTTGGTTTTTTCGCCACCAAAATCCATTTTGCTGGGGTCGCTCTCGGGCAAATTATCTGGATCCATACCGGCATTACGAATAGAAGGCGCCAGGTAATTGCCGTGCACGCCTGTGAACAAGTTGCTGTAGACGATATCGTCTGAATTGCTGTCCACAATGCACTGTTTGTAGTCCTCACTTGCACGCGCCTCTTCAGTGGCGATAAAAGCCGAGCCGATGTAGGCGAAATCCGCACCCATGGCGAGCGCCGCCAAAATAGCTTGGCCACTCGCGATCGACCCACTCAACGCCAACGGGCCATCAAACCATTGGCGAATTTCCTGAATCAACGCAAACGGACTTTTCACGCCAGCGTGGCCACCCGCGCCGGCGGCAACGGCCACCAAACCGTCAGCGCCCTTTTCGATGGCTTTGTGGGCGAATTTGTTGTTGATAATGTCGTGCAAAACCACGCCGCCATAGCTGTGCGCGGCTTGGTTGATTTCTTCACGCGCACCCAGCGATGTGATGATGATCGGGACTTTGTATTTGACGCACATGGCCATGTCGTGTTCCAAGCGGTCATTGCTTTTGTGCACGATTTGGTTGATGGCGAACGGCGCTGCGGGCTTGTCAGGATGCGCCTTATTGTGGGCAGCCAACCCTTCGGTGATCTCTGACAACCATTCATCCAATTGCGACGCTGGACGTGCATTCAAAGCGGGCATCGATCCCACCACGCCTGCAATGCACTGTGCAATCACCAATTTGGGATTGCTGATGATGAACAGCGGCGAACCGATCACGGGAAACGGAACGGCTGCAAGAGCGGGTGGCAACTTGGACATGGTAGGCCTAGGGGAAAGAGGTTGAAAGTTGAATGAGGTCTGGGTCAAAAGAACCGTTTGTTTAAAACGCTTCTAAAGCCATGGCGGTCACGCTTTGAGCACCTTGGACGATGCTGTCACGCGCTGCAGGTGCTTTGCTCAAAATGTGATCGGCATAGAAACGCGCGGTAACTTGCTTGGCTTGCAAGAATACGGTGTCGTTGTCGCCGCTGGCCAACGCTTGGTGGGCGGCCACAAAGCTGCGGGCGAGTTGCCATCCAGCGATCACATTGCCCGCCAACATCAGGTAAGGCACGCTACCGGCATAGGCGTCGTTGGGGTTGCTATTGGCTTTGTCGACCATGAAATTCACCACATCCAGCAAAGCTTCGCGCGCTGCGGTCAAACGAAGCGCCATGGCTTTGGCATCTGGCGTGCCGATGGCAAGCAACTCGGCTTGTGTTTTTTCCATTTGCGCGGCCAGAGCTTTGGGTGTCTGGCCGCCATCGCGAACAGTTTTGCGACCCACCAAGTCATTGGCTTGAATGGCTGTGGTGCCCTCGTAAATAGTCAAAATTTTTGCGTCACGGTAATACTGCGCGGCACCGGTTTCTTCGATGAAACCCATGCCACCGTGCACTTGCACGCCCAGGCTTGTCACTTCCAAACTCATCTCGGTACTGAAGCCTTTGACCAACGGCACCATGAATTCGTACACCGCCAAATTTTGTTGACGGGCATCGGCATCGGGGTGGTGATGGGCTGCGTCGTAGGCGGCAGCCGCCACACTGGCCATGGCGCGGCATCCTTCGGTGTAAGCACGCATGGTCATCAACATGCGGCGCACATCGGGGTGATGGATGATGGGCGCAGCTGCTTTGACAGAACCATCCACGGGCCGAGATTGCACGCGATCCCGCGCATACTGCACCGCTTTTTGGTACGCCCTGTCAGCGATGGCAATCCCTTGCACACCTACCGCATAACGCGCTGCGTTCATCATGATGAACATGTATTCCAATCCACGGTTTTCCTGGCCCACCAAGAAACCGGTGGCGCCACCATGGTCGCCGTATTGCAAAACTGCAGTAGGGCTGGCCTTGATGCCCAATTTGTGTTCGATGCTGACGCAATGCACATCGTTGCGCGCCCCCAGTGAGCCATCGGCATTGACCAAGAATTTGGGCACCACAAACAAGCTGATGCCTTTGATGCCTTCAGGTGCCCCACTCACTCGGGCCAACACCAAATGCACGATGTTGTCGGCCATGTCG
>SXWY01000068.1 GCA_005789825.1 Burkholderiales bacterium
CGTTTCAAAAATGGTGCGCAGGTCGAATTGGGCAGGGGTAACGAGCAAGACGTGATGGCGCGTGTGCAACGTCTGACACAAACATTGGCTCAAGTCAGTCAGCGTTACGGCCGTCAGACGCAGTCGTTGGAGTCAGCAGATTTGCGGTATGTGAATGGCTATGCGCTGCGATTGCGCGGTGTCAGCACATGGGATTCAACAGCAGTTAGGTAAGCACAAAGAGGTTGGCATGGCTAAAGAATACAAAGACTTGGTCGTCGGATTGGACATCGGAACCAGCAAAGTGATGGTGGTGGTCGCCGAGGTGTTGCCCGGTGCCGAACTCAAGCTCGCTGGTTTTGGCATTGCCCCCAGCAGCGGACTCAAGCGTGGCGTGGTGGTCAATATCGATGCCACGGTGCAAAGCATTCAAATGGCTTTGAAAGAAGCCGAGTTGATGGCGGATTGCAAGATCACCCGTGTGTACACCGGCATCACAGGCAGCCACATACGCGGTATGAATTCGCACGGCATGGTGGCTGTCAAAGACCGGGAGGTCACCGCTGCAGATGTGGCCCGTGTGGTGGAAACCGCCAAAGCCGTCAATATTTCCAACGACCAGCGTTTGTTGTTGGTAGAACCCCAAGAGTTCATCATTGATGGGCAAGATGTGAAAGAACCGATAGGCATGAGTGGCATCCGTTTAGAGGCCAAGGTCCACATCGTGACCGGTGCTCAAACAGCGGCTGAAAACATCATCAAATGTGTGCGTCGCTGTGGCTTGGATGTGGAACAACTGATGCTCAACCCATTGGCATCGAGCTATTCGGTACTGACCGCCGATGAAAAAGAACTGGGTGTGGCGCTGGTAGACATTGGCGCGGGCAGTACCGATGTGGCGATCTTCACCGGGGGCGCTATACGCCACACCGCAGTGATCCCTATCGCTGGTGACTTGATCACCAGTGACATTGCCATGGCATTGCGTACCCCCACCAAAGATGCCGAAGACATCAAAGTCGAATCGGGCTATGCCAAACAATTGCTGGCCGACCCCAACATACAAGTGGAAGTGCCCGGGCTGGGCGACCGTGGCCCGCGCATGCTCAGTCGACAGGCGCTGGCCGGTGTGATCGAACCCCGGGTGGAAGAAATTTACGCCTTGGTGCAACAAGTGTTGCGCGATTCGGGGTTCGAGGAAGTGTTGTCGTCTGGCATTGTGCTCACAGGTGGCAGCGCCATGATGCCCGGCATGATCGAGTTGGGTGAAGATATTTTTCTCAAAGCCGTGCGACGGGGTGTGCCGCGTTACAGCAGCGCGTTGTCGGACATGGTGTCGCATCCACGCGCAGCCACTGTCATGGGTTTGCTGGAAGAAGCGCGGCTCGCACGCTTGCGCGGTTTCCGCGTGGCGCAAAAAAACGGTTCGGTCAAGACCGCTATGGGGCGTGTCAAAGACTGGTTGGTAGGGACCTTCTGACCATGAACAACCTGATGCAATCTTTAGCCACTTTGCCCACTCGCCGCAGCAAAAGCCGACGATGGCGACCTTGTTCACGGGGGGCGCCATCGATTTGAAAAATCACATAACCACTCAAAAAAATACAGATTCAAGGCAACTGCAAAACACATTCGGAGAGAACTATGAAAATTGAAATGATGGAATCCAGCGAATTCAACCCAGAGACCCAAATTCGTGTGATCGGTGTGGGCGGCGGCGGCGGCAACGCAGTCGAACACATGATCAACAGCGGCGTGCGTGGTGTCGAATTTATTTGCGCCAACACCGACGCACAAGCCTTGAAAGTCAGCTCTGCACACCGCGTTATTCAATTGGGTGACAACGGTTTGGGCGCGGGCAGCAAACCTGAGCGTGGTCAGGCGGCTGCTGAAGCGGCCATCGACAACATTCGCGAAGTGTTGCAAGGCGCCAATATGGTGTTCATCACCGCGGGCTTGGGCGGCGGGACCGGAACCGGCGCAGCGCCTGTGGTGGCGCGTGTCGAACGCGACATGGGCATCCTCACCGTGGGTGTGGTCACCAAGCCTTTCGACTGGGAAGGCGGACGACGCATGACCAATGCCGAAGCCGGATTGGCCGAACTCGAAGCCAATGTCGATTCGCTGATCGTGGTGTTGAACGAAAAATTGCAAGAAGTACTGGGCGACGATGTGAGCCAAGACCAAGCCTTTGCATTCGCCAACGATGTGCTGAAAAACTCTGTCGGTGGCATTGCAGAAATCATCAACGTAGAAGCCTTGGTGAATGTGGACTTTGAAGACGTGCGAACCGTGATGAGCGAGCAAGGCAAAGCCATGATGGGCACAGCCACGGCCAGTGGTCCTGACCGCGCACGCATTGCCGCCGAACAAGCCGTGGCTTGCCCGTTGCTCGAGGGTGTTGACATGACCGGTGCCAAAGGTGTGTTGGTGTTGATCACCGCCGCCAAAGGCGCGTTGAAATTGGCTGAATCGCGCGAAGCCATGAACACCATCCGTGCCTTTGCTTCGCCGGAAGCGCATGTGATTTACGGCACCGCGTATGACGAAACATTGGGTGACCAAATCCGCGTCACCGTGGTGGCCACTGGCTTGGCGCAGCCTGGCCGTCGCATGGCGCCGCCTTTGTCTGTCATTCGCACCGGTACCGATAACGGGGTGTATGCCAATCCTGCTGATGTCATGCCTGTTTCCATGACGCCTGCAGCACATGCAGGCAGCGATGGCTTGAACCGTACCTCCTCTGCGCAAACCAGCCATGATGTCAACGTGCCCAGCGTATGGCGCACCAACCGTACCCAAGCCGCAGCCAAGGTCGATGCCTTGTCCTCGGGTGGCATGGACAACTACGAGATACCTGCGTTCTTGCGAAAACAGGCCGACTAAAATTCGCGCGTGCTAAAACAACGAACCCTACAAACCATGACCCGCGCCGTTGGCGTGGGGCTGCACAGCGGGCAACGTGTTGAGTTGACCTTGCGCCCAGCCGCACCTGACACAGGTATTGTGTTCAGGCGCACGGATTTGCCGCATCCCGTGGACATACCCGTGGGCGCTTTGTCGGTCACCGACACCCGCTTGGCTTCGACCATCGAAGCGCAGGGTGCCAAGGTGCACACGGTAGAACATTTGATGTCCGCATGCAGTGGTTTGGGTTTGGACAATGTGTACATTGACATCACCGCCGAAGAAGTACCCATTCTTGACGGATCGGCCTCCTCGTTTGTGTTCTTGTTGCAATCGGCTGGCATTGAATTGCAAAACGCACCCAAGCGTTTTTTGCGTGTCTTGCAAGAAGTTGTGGTCAGTCAAGGCGAGGGTGACCAAAAAAAATGGGCAGGTCTTTACCCACACCATGGCTTCAAATTGAGTTTTGAAATCGATTTCAAGCACCCTGCGGTAGACACCACCGGTCAATCGGTCACGTTTGACATGGACACGGGGCATTACAGCCGTGACATTGCCCGTGCACGCACGTTTGGGTTCACTCGCGATGTCGAGCACATGCGATCAAACGGCTTAGCCTTGGGGGGTGGCTTAGACAACGCCATCGTCATGGACGACTACAAGGTACTCAACAGCGACGGTCTGCGTTATGACGACGAATTTGTGAAGCACAAAATTTTGGATGCCATGGGCGATTTGTACTTGCTGGGCAAACCCATGCTCGGTCATTACCGCGCATTTCGTTCTGGGCATGCGCTTAACAATTTGTTGTTGCGCGAGCTCTTGAGCCGCCCGCATGCATACGAATGGGTCAGCTTTGACGATGAACGCTTGGCACCCAAAGGCTTGGCGCAACTCTCTCCCGCTTGGTGATTCAGCGCCGTTAACCGCCCCGACCGCCCCGCAACATGCCACTGGCCTTGGCGCGGCCCATGCCAGCTTGTGACATCAACGCCATGCCGCGTGAAGCATGTGCATGCGTGATGGCAAGCGCTAAAGC
>SXWY01000069.1 GCA_005789825.1 Burkholderiales bacterium
GATGGGCATGGGCGAACCCTTGCAAAACTACAACGCCTTGGTACCTGCTTTAAAAACCATGTTGGTCGACCATGCCTATGGACTGTCCCGGCGGCGGGTGACGGTGTCTACCTCAGGTGTGGTGCCCATGATCGAGCGTTTAAGCCATGACTGTCCCGTGGCGTTGGCCGTGTCTTTGCATGCGCCGGATGACGCCCTCCGTGACCGCTTAGTGCCGCTGAATCTGAAATACCCGCTGGCTGAATTGCTGCAAGCTTGTCGCGATTACTTGGCTTTCGCACCGCGTGACTTCATCACGTTTGAATATTGCATGTTGGATGGCGTGAACGATTCAGACGCCCACGCACAGGCTTTGGTGGCATTGGTTCGACCACCGCTGAGCGAGCCGTTGCCTTGCAAATTCAATTTGATTCCTTTCAATCCGTTTCCAGCGTCGGGTTTGCTGCGCTCTTCTTCCGAGCGAGTCAAAGCGTTCGCTGCTGTGTTGTCATCGGCTGGCATCGTCACCACGGTGCGCAAAACCCGTGGCGACGACATTGCAGCAGCCTGCGGTCAGTTGGCAGGCGATGTACAAGACCGTACCGATGTGGCGGGCAGACGCACCAAAACCATTCAGATTCATGCTTGATTGCGGCAAAATCTAAACATGCAACAACCCATCCCTTTTTCCAAACCCCAACGCCACCTTTCATTGCAAGCGCGTGTCAGTTGGGGCGAACAAGTGGTCACCATCGGTGGTGACGCACCTGTGCGGGTGCAATCGATGACGAATACCGATACCGGCGACGCCATCGGAACCGCCATACAGGTCAAAGAATTGGCGCAGGCCGGGTCCGAATTGGTCCGCATCACGGTCGATACCCCCGAATCTGCCAAAGCCGTTCCATACATTCGCGAGCAATTGGACAAAATGGGTGTGCATGTGCCCTTGGTGGGCGACTTCCATTACAACGGCCACCGCTTGCTCACCGAGTTTCCTGAATGCGCCAAGGCACTTTCCAAGTACCGCATCAACCCTGGCAATGTGGGCAAGGGTGACAAGCACGACAAACAGTTCGCGCAAATGATTGAAGCCGCTGTTCGCTACGACAAAGCGGTGCGCATCGGTGTGAACTGGGGCAGCTTAGACCAAGAATTGTTGGCGCGTTTGATGGACATCAATGCTGGGCGAGAACTGCCGTGGGACGCCAAGCAGGTGATGTACGAGGCGCTGGTCACCTCAGCATTGGAGTCCGCAGAATTGGCCGAACGCTTAGGGTTGGCGCGGCACCAAATCATTTTGAGTTGCAAGATGAGCGGTGTGCAAGACTTGATCGCTGTTTACCGCGAATTGGCGCGTTGCACCGACCATCCTTTGCATTTGGGTTTGACCGAAGCCGGCATGGGCACCAAGGGTACCGCTGCGTCCAGTGTGTCTTTGGGGGTGTTGTTGCAAGAGGGTATTGGTGACACGATACGTGTTTCCTTGACGCCGCAACCCGGCGAAGCGCGGACCCAGGAAGTGCTGATCGCGACGGAAATTTTGCAAGCCTTGGGGCTGCGTGCGTTTGTGCCCAGTGTCACTGCATGCCCCGGGTGCGGTCGCACCACCAGCACCACTTTTCAAGAACTGGCCATGCAGATTGACGATTACCTGCGTTACCAAATGCCGGTGTGGCGCAAACAATACCCCGGTGTGGAGAACCTCAAAGTGGCTGTCATGGGGTGTATCGTCAATGGCCCTGGCGAAAGCAAGCATGCAGACATCGGCATCAGCTTGCCTGGCACAGGCGAAGCACCGGCAGCGCCAGTGTTTATCGATGGCGAAAAGGCGCTTACCTTGCGCGGCGACAATATCGCCAAAGAATTCCACGACATTGTCGAAAACTACGTTCAAAAGAAATATGCGGTACAGGCCTGAGTGCTGATCGCCACACATCACCATGGTTGAAAAATTAACGGCCGTCAAAGGCATGAACGACATATTGCCGCCCGAGTCCGCACGCTGGGAAGCTTTGGAAACCGCAGTGCGCGATGTCATGCGTTTGCATGCCTATCGCAATATACGCACACCTATCGTCGAACCCACCGCCTTGTTTGTGCGGGGCTTGGGCGAGGTGACCGATATCGTTGAAAAAGAAATGTATTCGTTCGAAGACCGTTTGAACGGTGAACAATTGACCTTGCGCCCCGAGTCCACCGCCGGTGTGGTGCGTGCTGTGGTTGAGCACAATTTGTTGTACGAAGGGGGAAAGCGGCTTTATTACATGGGGCCGATGTTCCGACACGAGCGCCCCCAGCGCGGGCGCTATCGCCAGTTTCACCAAATTGGCGCAGAAGCGCTGGGCTTTGGCGGCCCGGAGGTGGATGCCGAGTTGATATTGCTGGCGGTGGCTTTGTGGAAGGCCATCGGCTTGCAAGATGTTCGACTTGAGCTCAACAGCCTGGGTCAACCCCCTGAACGTCTCCAGCACCGAGCTGCGTTGATTGCTTATTTTGAGCAGCATGCAGACCAACTCGATGAAGACGCCAAACGGCGGTTGCACAGCAATCCGCTGCGCATTTTGGACAGCAAGAACCCGGCGATGAAGGAGCTGAACGATGCAGCGCCCAAGCTCCTTGATTTTCTGGGTGAAGAAAGTTTGGCGCATTTCAATGCTGTTAAGGCTATTTTGGATGTCAATGGCGTAAATTACCGCATCAATCCGCGTTTGGTTCGCGGCATGGACTACTACAACCTGACGGTCTTCGAGTTCATCACCGAGCGGCTTGGCTCACAAGGCACGGTGTGCGGCGGTGGTCGCTACGACTATTTGATTGGCGAAATCGGCGGCAAACACGCGCCTGCGGTCGGCTGGGCGTTGGGCGTCGAGCGCGTGCTGGAGTTGCTCAAAGAGCAGGGCAGTCCATCGCCTGACGTAGCAGCAGATGCTTATGCCATCGTGCCGGAGGCATCTTCGCTGCCGCGGGTCATGCCGGTTCTGCAAACCTTACGCAGCATGGGCGTTTCGGTACAAATGCATGCACCCACCGGCGCTGCAGACGGCATGGGCAGCATGAAGTCGCAATTTAAAAAGGCCGATGCCAGTGGTGCCCGCTATGCCTTGGTGTTTGGCCCTGACGAACTGGCCTCAGGGCAAGTCACCGTCAAGGCTTTGCGCGATGGGCAAGGCGCACAAAGGACAGAAGCGCTCGGTCATGTGGCCGAATGGGGCCACAGCCTACAATCAACTCTTTTACCCTAGATATTTGGAACCGCATGGCTACCCATCTTGACCTCGAAGAACAAGAACAACTCGACCAGTTCAAACATTTTTGGAGCCGCTGGGGCAACCTGATCACCGGGTTGATCACCGTCGTGTTGGTGATTTACGCCAGCTGGAACGGTTGGAATTACTGGCAACAACGCCAGGCCGCACAAGCCGCGGTCTTGTATGACACCTTTGAAAAATCTGTTCGCGGCAAAGACGATGCACTCATGGCGCGTTCTTTGTCGGATTTGCAAGACCAGTTCGCTCGCACCACGGCTGCCCAACAAGCTTCATTGTTGGCGGCTCGCATCCATGTCGACAGGGCGAATTTGGGTGAAGCCGAAAAAGCCTTGCGTTGGGTGATCGAGTTAAACAAGGACCCTGGTTTCGTGGCGCTTGCGCGTTTGCGTTTATCGGCTTTGGAAATCGAACGCAAAAACTTGCCCAAAGCCCAAGAATGGGTGCAAGGCCAAAAACCTCCTGCCGGTTTTCAGGCGTTGTTTGATGACCGCTTGGGCGATATCGCCATGTTGCAAATGAAAAATGAAGAGGCCAAAAACCACTTTTTGGCAGCCTGGAAAGGCATGGAAGAAACAAACGAATACCGCCGTTTGATTGAAGTCAAATTGGCGTCTTTGGGTGTCAACCCCAACCCCGCTCCAAAGCCATGATCCTGTTGAACTTCTCTGGATGGCGTCTCGCCTTGGGTGCCTTGGCTTGCATGATGTTGGCGGCTTGCGGTTCGCCCCCCAAACCCACACCTGCCGCCATCGGCAATTTCAAAGTCCTGCAACCCCTGACCCCAAGTTGGGTTTTCAAATTTTCTGCGGTCAATCAACTGAACCAAAGCCTGGCCGTCGTCAATGACAAAGTGGCTATTGCAGCTGCTGATGGCGCTGTGGCTGTGGTTCACACCGACAATGGCAAGTTGGTTTGGAAGCATGACATTGGCACCCGTTTGTTGTCCGGCGCGGGCTTTAACGGTGAGCAGCTGGCGGTGGTTACCGTGTCCAACGAATTGGTGGTGCTCAACGAAGGCAAGGAAATCTGGCGCAAGCGTCTGCGGGCGCAGTCTTACACCAATCCTTTGGTGGCTGGCGGGCGTGTCTTTGTGTTGTTGGCGGACCGATCTGTCGCGGCTTTTGATGCGTTGACAGGACAGTTTTTGTGGACCCAACAGCGGCCCGGGGAGCCTTTGGTATTGAAGCAAAACGGCGTGTTGTTGCCTTTTCAAAATACTTTGATCGCTGGCCTCGGTGGAAGGCTGGTTGCCATGAACCCTGACAACGGTCAAATCATTTGGGACGTGGCCATGGCCAATCCCCGTGGCGTCAACGATTTAGAGCGTTTGGTAGATTTGGTTGCCACCGCCTCGCGTGTCAACAACACCGTGTGTGTGCGGGCTTTCCAAGCGCAAGTAGGTTGTGTCGATGTGACCCGAGGCGCGCTATTGTGGAACAGGGCTTCCGTGGGGGTGCAAGGCGTTGATGGCGATGCCAAGTTGCTCGTGGGTTCTGAATCCAATGGTGTTGTGCGCGCCTGGTCACGCGCAGCAGGCGAACGTGCCTGGGACACGGACCGCTTGAAGTACCGAGAATTGACCTCGCCGCTGGTAACCGCCAAAGGCGTGGTACTCGGTGACGAAGGAGGATGGTTGTATGTCCTGTCTGCCAGCGATGGCAGTTTGCTCAACCGCATACAGACCAGCTCCTCGGGGTTTGCCTCTGCTCCCACGCCATTGGCCCAGGGAGGCTTTGTGGTTTTGACACGCAACGGTCAACTGCTGGCTTATCAACTGCCCTGAGCGCTGGGGTGATGCTGTGAAACCCGTATTGGCCATCGTTGGCCGCCCCAATGTTGGTAAATCAACGCTGTTCAACCGCATCACCAAAACCCGCGATGCCATCGTCGCCGACTATGCAGGTTTGACCCGCGATCGCCACTATGGCAGTGCGAAACACGGCAAGCACGAATTCATCGTGATTGACACGGGTGGCTTTGAGCCCACCGCTGACAGCGGTATCTACAAAGAAATGGCCAAGCAAACACGCCAGGCCGTGGCCGAATCCGATGCGGTCATTTTTGTGGTCGATGCCCGAGAGGGTTTGTCGGCGCAAGACCATGACATTGGCAACTACCTCAGACGCTTGGGCAAACCATGTTTGCTGGTGGCCAACAAAGCCGAAGGCATGCAAAACGGCGTCAAGTTGGGTGAGTTCTTTGAATTGGGTTTGGGCGAGGTCATGCCGGTGTCGGCGTCGCACGGTCAGGGTATTCGCAGCATGATCGAGGCCGCGCTTGAGCCTTTGCATTTGCCCGAGGACGATGACGAAGATGCCGAAGACGACGGCAGCCCTAAGCCTTTGAAATTGGCGGTGGTCGGGCGACCCAATGTGGGCAAATCCACTTTGATCAACACCTGGCTCGGTGAAGAGCGCTTGGTAGCCTTTGACCTGCCGGGCACCACACGCGATGCGATCAGCGTGCCTTTTGAGCGCAACGGGCAAGCGTTTGAATTGATCGATACGGCCGGATTACGTCGCCGGGGCAAAGTATTTGAGGCGATTGAAAAATTCTCGGTGGTCAAAACCTTGCAGGCCATTGAATCCGCCAATGTAGCCTTGCTGTTGCTTGATGCGACGCAAGGCGTGACCGATCAAGACGCCCATATCGCAGGGTTCATATTGGAAACTGGCCGTGCCGTGGTGCTTGCAGTGAATAAATGGGACGCGGTGGATGCCTACCAACGCGAATTGGTTGCTCGGTCTATCGAAAACCGCTTGGCTTTTTTGAAGTTTGCCAAGCTGCACCATATTTCTGCCACCAAGCGACAAGGCCTCGGCCCGGTGTGGTTATCCATTGCGCAGGCGCACCAATCGGCCATGTGCAAAATGTCCACGCCTGTGCTGACGCGTTTGCTGTTGGAAGCGGTGCAATTTCAAGCCCCAAAGCGCGCAGGCATGTTCCGACCCAAGCTGCGTTATGCGCACCAAGGAGGCATGAATCCACCGGTGATTGTGGTGCACGGCAATTCTTTGGAGCATGTCACCGATTCGTACAAACGTTTTCTCGAAGGGCGGTTTCGCAAGGCCTTTTCCCTCGAAGGTACACCTTTGCGGATTGAAATGAAAACCTCGCACAACCCTTATACCGACAAAGATTGAAGTTCAACCTGAGCCTGAGAGAGGCTATTTCAGCTGTGGTATGTTATGAACTTCCTCATCAAACACGGAGAATATCGTGAATCAAAAAGGGCAACTTTTACAAGACCCGTTTCTCAACATTTTGCGCAAAGAACATGTGCCCGTGTCCATTTATTTGGTCAACGGCATCAAGTTGCAAGGCCAAATCGAGTCTTTTGACCAATACGTGGTTTTGTTGCGCAACACGGTGACGCAAATGGTTTACAAGCACGCCATCTCCACCATCGTTCCCGGCAGGCCGGTCAATTTTGCGCAATCCGAAGACGGCGAATCTTCCGACTGAAAAACAGCACTTATCGGCCCAGTAACCTCTTGATTTCCAACGATTTGTCAACTTCCCCCACAGCCCTGTTGGTGGGTGTGGATTTAGGTGCGCCGCATTTCGATGAAGAATTGAATGAATTGGCGCAACTGTCCCTCACAGCAGGGTTGTCGCCGGTATATCGGTTGACGTGTCACCGCAAAGCGCCAGATGCCGCCATGTTTGTCGGCTCGGGAAAAGCCGATGAAATCAAAGAACTGGCTTTGTTGCATGGCGCAACTGAAGTGCTGTTTGACCAGTCTTTGTCTCCTGCACAGCAACGCAATCTTGAGCGCCATTTGGGTATGCCAGTCAATGACCGGACCATGCTGATTTTGCAAATCTTCGCGCAGCGCGCCCGCAGTCACGAGGGAAAATTGCAAGTCGAATTGGCCAGACTGCAATACCTCAGCACCCGATTGGTCAGGCGTTGGTCCCACCTAGAGCGCCAACGCGGCGGTATCGGTAACCGCGGTGGCCCGGGCGAAACCCAAATTGAGCTCGACAGGCGAATGATCGGTGAATCCATCAAACGCACCAAAGAGCGGTTGACCAAAGTCAAACGCCAGCGCAATACCCAACGCAAACAACGCCAGCGCAACCAGGTGTTCAATGTGTCCTTGGTGGGTTACACCAACGCAGGAAAATCCACGTTGTTCAATGCATTGGTCAAAGCACGCGCTTATGCGGCTGACCAACTATTCGCCACCCTAGACACCACCACCCGCCAGTTGTATTTGCCGCACGACGGCGGCGGCGGATCGCATTTGTCCGTCTCAGATACGGTGGGTTTCATCCGCGATTTGCCACACGGTTTGGTCGACGCTTTTGAAGCCACCTTACAAGAAGCCACATCTGCCGATTTGTTGTTGCACGTAGTAGATGCTTCTCACCCAGGCTATCCAGAGCAAATCGAACAAGTCATGTCGGTGTTGCAAGACATTGGTGCACAAGACGTGCCGCAATGGTTGATCTTCAACAAAACAGACGCCTTAGCGCCTGAAAACCAACCTTTGATGTTGCAGGATGTGTATGTGCATGATGGCATTGCCTATCCGAGGTTGTTTGTGAGCGCCGCCAAAGGATTCAATCTTGATGGTTTGCGCCAACGTTTGCTGCAACAGGCCCAAAGCCATGCAGATTTCCTTTTAACCCTTCAACCGGCGCATGTAAGCTGACGCCTATCCGAGTGTGGCCACACTTTAGGCACAATCATGGCTTGCAGCATTTTTGACAGATCGCAAATGAACAATAAATTTTTGGCTTGGCCCACGACCCAGTGGTTGCACCATTTGCAGTGGTTCGCCCAGTGGATCCGTCTGTTTTTCTTGGCGCTTTGGCGCAAATGTCTCGGCGTTTTTAACCTGAACGATGGTCGTTGGGGCCGAGGCGAAGGACAACCGCAAAATATTTCGAATGGTTCAGAACCCGGTCAGAACCCGCCCCCCGAGGGCAACCGCAGGCCGCCGAGCGGCAACGGACCTCCCGATTTGGACGAACTCTGGCGCGATTTGAACCGCAAATTGGGCCAGTTGTTTGGTGGCAAACGCGGTCCCGGTTCGCCGCCTCCCGGATCTGGCGGTGGTTTTCCCGAGCCCTTCAAAAATGCTGGCTTAGGACTCGGTCTGGTCTTGGGGGTGTTCTTTCTTATTTGGCTGGCCTCCGGCTTTTTTATCGTGCAAGAGGGTCAGCAAGCGGTCATCACCCAGTTCGGGCGTTACCACAGCACCGCAGGTGCCGGTATCAATTGGCGCATGCCCTACCCCATCCAGCGCCACGAAGTGGTGTTTGTCACGCAAATCCGATCTTTGGATGTGGGACGTGATTCCATCATCAAGGCAACTGGCCTGCGTGAATCGGCCATGCTGACCGAGGATGAAAACATTGTTGAAATCAAATTTGCAGTGCAATACCGGTTGACCGATGCCCGCGCTTATTTGTTTGAAAGCAAAAATCCCACCGACGCTGTGATGCAGGCTGCAGAGACCGCAGTGCGTGAAGTAGTTGGGAAAATGCGCATGGATGCAGCGTTGTCTGAGGACCGTGAGCAAATCGCCCCCCGCGTTCGCAAAATCATGCAAACCATTTTGGACCGCTACAACGTCGGTATTGAAGTGGTAGGTATCAATTTGCAGCAGGGCGGTGTGCGACCACCCGAACAAGTGCAAGCCGCTTTTGACGATGTGCTCAAGGCGGGCCAAGAACGCGAGCGCGCTAAAAACGAAGCCGAGGCATATGCCAATGACGTGATCCCTCGCGCAGTCGGTTCAGCGTCGCGGTTGAAACAAGAAGCTGATGCCTACAAATCCCGTATCGTCGCTCAGGCTCAGGGTGATGCGCAACGTTTCCGTTCGCTCTACAGCGAATACCAAAAAGCGCCCCAAGTCACGCGTGACCGCTTGTACATCAATGCCATGAAAGAGATGTACAGCAACGTCACCAAGGTGCTGGTGGAGTCACGCCAAGGTTCGAACATGTTGTATTTGCCGCTGGACAAAATCATGCAATTGAACGGTGTGAACAGTGCTGAATCCATGGCCCCAGCCGCATCCACCATGAACGACTCATCCGCCAATGGCTCTGTGCCATCTCCGGCCACCATTGAAAGCACCAGCCGCAACCGTGACAGTCGGCTGCGTGACCGTGATACCCGTTAAGGCGTGACTGACATGAACAAAATTGGTTTTTATATCTCAACACTTTTATTGGCATTGCTGATTTTTAGTTCAACTGTTTTTGTGGTGGACCAGCGCCAGTACGGGGTGGTCTATTCATTAGGACAGATTAAAAAGGTGATCACCGAGCCGGGACTGAACTTTAAATTGCCACCACCCTTTCAAAACGTGAATTTCATCGACAAGCGTTTGCTGACTTTGGACAACGTTGACTCCGAACCCATGTTGACTGCTGAAAAGCAGCGCATGGTGATCGACTGGTATGTGCGCTGGCGTATTTCGGACCCATCCCAATACATCCGTAATGTGGGCTTGGACGAAAAGGCTGGGGCGCAACAACTGACCCGTGTTGTACGCAACGCTTTTCAAGAAGAAATCAACAAACGAACCGTCAAAGACTTGCTGTCTCTCAAGCGCGAAGAGTTGATGGTCGATGTCAAACGCGAGGTGATTGAAATCGTCAAAGGTTCCAACCCTTGGGGCATAGATGTGGTTGATGTGCGCATCACCCGCGCCGATTATGTAGACACCATTACCGAATCTGTGTACCGACGCATGGAAGCCGAGCGTAAGCGGGTTGCCAATGAACTTCGTTCTACCGGCGCGGCTGAAGGTGAAAAAATCCGAGCCGATGCGGACCGCCAACGCGAAGTGACCTTGGCCAATGCTTACCGCGATGCCCAAAAAATCAAGGGTGAAGGCGATGCAGAAGCTGCACGTTTATACGCCGATGCCTTTGGCAAAGATGCCCAATTCGCGCAGTTCTACCAAAGCATTGAAGCTTACAAATCCAGCTTCAATAAAAAATCAGATGTGATGGTGCTTGACCCGAACAGCGAATTCTTCAAAGCCATGCGGGGCAGTGGTTCAGGCGGGGCGGCGAAGAAATAATTTCTCCACCAAGGCTGTTTTCTTTGTGTGGCCAACGGTTCTCGCGCTGACACGCATCGTCCTACCCGCTGCCTGAAGCGGTTTGCAGATCGGTAGAATCGCGTTTTTAACAGCATTGCACACTATGGCTGCTTGGGTTTTGCCGGATCACATCGCTGACGTATTGCCCTCAGAGGCTCGGCACATTGAAGAACTGAGGCGCCTGTGTTTGGACACCGCGCGTGGCTTCGGTTATGAATTGGTCATGCCGCCATTGATCGAACACACTGAGTCTTTGTTGCCTGCCAGTAACAACGCTCAGGATTTGCAAACCTTCAAAATGGTCGACCAACTCTCTGGCCGAACCTTGGGTTTGCGGATTGACACCACGCCTCAAACCGCTCGCATTGATGCCCATTTGCTCAACCGCCAAGGCGTCACCCGTCTTTGCTATTGCGGCCCAGTGGTCCATACCCTGCCTGCAAGTCCGTATGCCACCCGAGAACCGTTGCAGTTTGGCGCCGAAATTTATGGCCACGATGGTTTGGAAGCCGATTTGGAGATTTTGCAATTGGCCACCCAAAGTTTGCGTGCCAGTCAACTCAGCAATTTTCATGTGGATCTCAGCCATGCACGCATCTTGCCCGCCTTGCTCGAGGGACACGCCCTGACCGAAGCGCAGCGCCAGTCTGTCACCACGGCATTGACCCACAAAAACCTGAGTGCCATGCGCGAACTGGGCAAGGAATTGCCCAGCCATTTGGCCAAGGCTTTGTTGGCTCTGGTGCAAATGTATGGGGGTCTTGAGGTGCTTGCGCAGGCCAAGCTTGAATTCGCGGCATGGCCGCAGGTCCTTAACGCCTTGGACGAGTTGGCTTGGCTGGCTGCGCACGCCGACCCAGCGGTCAGCATCGATTTGGCCGATTTGCGCGGATTTGCGTACTACAGTGGACCCAGGTTCTCCATGTTTGTGCCTGAAACCAGCGATGCTTTGGTGCGAGGCGGCAGGTACGATGAAATCGGTGCGGTGTTTGGTCGCAAACGCTCTGCCGTGGGTTTCAGTTTGGACATCAAAGTTTTGGTCGGTTTGTTGCCCCATCCCCAACCCCAAGCGGCGATTCGCGCGCCGTGGAGCGAAGACCCGGCGTTGACGCTGGCGATCACCCAACTGCGCGCTCAAGGCCACACCGTGGTGTGCCTGTTGCCCGGCCATGAAAGCGAAGTGGACGAATTCCATTGCGACCGTGAATTGACCCAACACCAAGGGGCGTGGACCGTACGCCCTTTGCACACCAACTGAGACAAACAAGAAGTTATGAATACCAAACAGGCACGACATGTGGTGGTGGTGGGAACCCAATGGGGTGATGAAGGCAAAGGCAAACTGGTCGATTGGTTGACCGAGCGTGCGCAAGGCGTGGTGCGTTTCCAAGGTGGCCACAACGCGGGCCACACGCTGGTCATCAATGGCGTCAAAACCGCGTTGCATTTGATTCCCAGCGGCATCATGCGCCCCGGTATTCGTTGTTACATCGGCAACGGCGTGGTGCTGTCGGCAGGCAAGTTGTTTGAGGAAATTGAAGGCCTAGAAAAAGCCGGCGTAGAAGTGCGTTCGCGACTGCGTATCAGCGAAGCCTGCCCCTTGATATTGCCTTTTCATGCGGCCTTGGATGTCGCCCGTGAGGCCGCGCGAGAGCAAGGCGGTTCAGAAAAAATCGGCACAACCGGTCGCGGCATTGGACCCTCTTACGAAGACAAAATTGCCCGCCGTGCATTGCGTGTGCAAGACCTCAAATACCCAGAGCGGTTTGCAGAAAAATTGCGCGAATTGCTAAAGCTTCACAACCATGTGTTGACCACTTTTTTAGGATCGCGAGAATTTTCATTCGGCGAATATTTGCAGCCCTATTTGCACAACGGCGAGGTGCAATTTCAAGCCGTGTTCGATGAAGCCATGCGACATGCCGCATTGCTTAAACCCATGATGGCCGATGTATCACGCGAACTCAACGATGCGAACGCGCATGGCGCTAATTTGCTGTTTGAAGGTGCGCAAGGCACCTTGCTCGATGTGGACCATGGCACTTACCCGTTTGTCACTTCCAGCAACTGCGTGGCAGGCAACGCCGCGGCCGGGTCGGGTGTAGGCCCCGGCATGTTGCACTACATATTGGGTATCACCAAAGCCTATTGCACGCGCGTCGGTGGTGGCCCTTTCCCCACCGAACTCGATTGGGATGTGCCCAACACCCCCGGCTGGCACATGAGCACTGTGGGCGCTGAAAAAGGCACGACCACAGGCCGTTACCGCCGCTGTGGATGGTTTGACGCCGCCTTGCTCAAACGCAGCGCGCAGGTCAATGGATTGACGGGCTTGTGCATCACCAAACTCGATGTGCTCGATGGATTGAGTGAACTCAAACTTTGCACGGGTTACCAATTGCATGGTCAACACATCGACATATTGCCCATGGGTGCTGACGATATCGCGGACTGTCAACCGGTGTATGAAACCCTGCCAGGCTGGACCGACAGCACCGTCGGCATCACCGACCATGCGCAACTGCCCGCACAAGCAAAAGCCTATCTCCAACGCATCGAAGAAGTCACCGGTGTGCCCATACACATGATTTCCACCAGCCCGGACCGCGACCACACCATTTTGATCCGCGATCCTTTTCAACCCTGAAATGCGAGCCCTGCCATGCTGACTGAAGACGGTAAACACCTGTATGTGTCCTATGATGAATACCACAATCTGATTGAAAAACTGGCGATCAAAATCCACCAGTCGGCGTGGGAATTCGACACCATCTTGTGTTTGGCCAGAGGCGGCATGCGTCCCGGCGACGTGTTGTCCCGCATTTTTGACAAGCCGCTGGCCATCATGTCCACCAGTTCTTACCGTTCGGAAGGCGGCACCGTGCAAGGCCATTTGGACATCGCGCGCTACATCACCACCCCCAAGGGCGAAATTGCAGGACGGGTGTTGCTGGTCGACGATTTGGCCGATTCAGGTCATACCTTGAACGCCGTCATCGATTTATTGAAAAACAATTATTCGCCAATCACCGAATTGCGCAGTGCGGTCATTTGGACCAAAGGTGTCTCCAGTTTTGTGCCCGATTTTTCGGTGGAGTTTTTGCCCACCAATCCGTGGATTCACCAACCCTTTGAAGCCTATGACACCATGCGTCCGGTGCATTTGCTGGAGAAATGGCGGGTTTGACGCATGAAGCCTGAGACCGCGCTCATACACCACGGTTATGTGGCGCCGCAGGATTTTCGGTCTCCGCAAATTGCCGTTCACAAGGCATCCTCGGTTTTCTTTCCCAATGTCGCTGCTTTGCGAGATCGCAATTGGCTGGACAAAACTGGCTACACCTACGGTTTGCATGGCACGCCGACAACATTCACGCTAGAAGAAAGACTGTGCCAACTCGAAGGCGCCAAGCATGCCGTGTTGTTGCCCAGTGGGTTGGCGGCATTGGCGCAAGTGAATTTGGCATTGCTCAAGTCAGGCGATGAAATTTTGATTCCAGACAACGCGTATGCACCTTTGAAGTCATTGGCCGAGGTGGAGTTGGCGCGATGGGGCATCAGCCACCAGTACTACGACCCGATGCATACCGAGAGTTTGGCGCAAGCCATCGGTCCGCAAACCCGTTTGGTGTGGTTAGAAGTCCCTGGCTCTGTCACCTTGGAGTTTCCCGATTTGCCCGCCTTACTGCGGATCTGCCAATCGCATGGCGTGTTGACTGCATTGGACAACACATGGGGTGCGGGCGTGGCGTTTGCACCGTTCCATGTTTTCCCGCAAGCACAAGCGCCGTTGCGTGGTGTCGATGTCAGCGTTCATGCCTTGACCAAATACCCCAGCGGTGGGGGAGATGTGTTGATGGGCAGTGTCACCACTTGCCGCGATGATTTGGCCAGAACCCTCAAACTCAGCCACATGCGATTGGGTTTTGGCGTGGGTGCAAACGATGCAGAATTGGTGTTGCGCTCTTTGCCCACGATGGACATGCGGTACAAGGCGCAAGATGCCAGTTGCCGCGAAGTTGCTGCTTGGTGTTTGCAGCAGTCTGTATTTGCCCAAGTGCTGCACCCAGCGATTGCGACATCACCCGGTCATGCACATTGGCGCGACTTGTGCGCCGATGGACAAGCAGACAGCTCGGTGGTGCACAGGGGTGGCAGTGCGGCCAGTTTGCTGGGTTTGCGCTTTCACGCACGGTTGTCGCCTTCGCAAATCGATGGTTTTTGCAACCGCTTGAAGTTGTTCAAATTGGGTTTCAGTTGGGCTGGCCCGATCAGTTTGGTGGTGCCCTATGATTTGAAAACCATGCGCCAAATGGCCGAGCCTGCCATGCTCGAAGGCGGGTATGTTCGCCTGTCTATCGGTTTAGAGAATCCCGAAGATTTGACCGCTGATTTGGCACAAGCCTTGGCAGCTCTTCATTGACCAAATTGGCTCTGCAGCTGCATCGCCAAGCTTTGCATGCTGCTGTTGTGCCGGTTCTCCAGCCGAGCGGCGTGAGCGTTGGCATAGTGCACAAAATTTCTCGCGACCGATTTGGCATACGTCGGGTCATAGTGATGCAACAACAAATCTCTGACCACGGTTTCAACCTCTGCTTTTTCCAATTGTGCACGCCACGCATTGACCACTGCTTTGCCTTTGAGTTCTGTCAACAAATCCAGGCGTTGTGCAAACAAGTCTTGGTCATTGGCAAAAAACGCATAGTCTTCTAACAATAACTTCACGCGTTCGTCGTCACTCAGTTGCAAGTCAATGCACGGGCTTTGTCGCATGGCGTCCATCAATGCTTGCGGCACAGCCACGTTGCCCACTTTTTTGCTCTCAGCTTCGACGAAAACAGTTTTTTCGGGGTCGAACAGTCTCAGCGTGTTCCAGACCAAGGTATCGAAATGTTTTTGGCTGGGTTGGGGCACACCGGGAATGCGCCCGAGCACAGAACTGCGGTGTCGGGCCAAATCTTCCAAATCAAGCACTTGCGCACCGCATGCTGATAAGGCGTGCAGCAAACGGGTTTTGCCTGAACCCGTGGGTCCGGTGATGATGCGAAAACGCAATCCCGAGACCAAACGCGTGATGTCTTGCAACATGGCTGCTCGAAAGGCTTTGTAGCCGCCCTCCATCAGCCAGACACGAAAACCGATTTGACCCAACACCAACGCCAACGATCCACTGCGCTTACCACCACGCCAGCAGTACAACAAGGGTTGCCAATCTTTGGACAAGCCCATGACCGAGCGCTCAATGTGTTTGGCGATATTGGCTGCTACCAACATGGCACCGACTTTGTTCGCTTCGAAAGGGCTGGCTTGCTTGTACAGCGTGCCGACGCGGATACGTTCTTCGTTGGTCAGTGAAGGCCAATTGACAGCGCCAGGCAAATGGTCGAGCGCAAATTCATCTTCTGTACGGGCGTCAATGATGTCGCTGAAGCCGTTGTCATTTGGCAAACGCCCCATGCGTTCGATCGCGGCTTCGGCGCTGATCGGGTGTGCAGCCATCAGAGCATGCTCTTGAGCACCGGCCACACATTGGACAAGATGATGGGATGCGCTTGAGCTTTGGGATGGATACGATCGGGTTGAAACAAGGCGGTGGGGTCAGGTGCATCTGCCACGCCTTTGAGCAGGAAAGGCACAAGCTGCGTGCGTTGTTGTTGACTGATGCGCACAAACATTCGGCTGAACTCTTGCACGTACTCCTGGCCATAGTTGGGGGGGACTTGCATGCCGATCAAGAGCACGGCTGCTTTCGCCCGGCGGCAAGCTGCCACCATTTGCGTCAGGTTGTTTTCGGTGGTTTTCAGGGGAAAGCCACGCAGTGCATCGTTGCCACCGAGCTCGATCACCACCAGCTTGGGTTGGTGTTGTTGCAACAGCTTGGGCAGCCGCGCCAGTCCGCCAGCCGTGGTGTCGCCACTGACGCTGGCGTTGACCACTTGCCATGGCCGTTTGTCTTGGGCCAGTTGCTTGTCAAGCAAGGCCACCCAACCGGTGCCTCTGGCAATGCCGTATTCCGCACTCAATGAATCGCCCACCACCAATAAGGTGTTGGGTTTGGACGTGCCTGAAACATTCGCTGAAAGACCCAGCGCCAACAAGCTTACAGCCAGACGGTTAAAGTCTCGTCGTCTCAACACGGTGTTCACGCAATGTCCTCAGCTTTGATCTCGGTCTCACATTTGTACAAATCGGTGACGGACGCCGCCGGCACCCTAGACATTCTCCGCGATATCGATTTCACCTTGATGCCTAAGGAGACTGTGGCGATCGTCGGCGCGTCAGGTTCGGGCAAAAGCACCTTGCTCACCATCATGGCTGGATTGGATACACCGACGCGCGGCACGGTGCATTTGGCGGGACTGGACATGTTTTCGATGGATGAAGACCAGCGTGCCGCCGTGCGTGCCAAACACATTGGATTTGTATTTCAGAGCTTTCAGTTGTTGGCACCGCTGACCGCGCTTGAAAACGTCATGTTGCCCATGGAACTCGCTGGCCACCCCGACCCCAAACCTTTGGCCCGCGACATGCTGGCACGCGTGGGCTTGTCCGAGCGACTCAACCACTATCCCAAAGTCATGAGCGGCGGCGAACAACAACGCGTGGCCTTGGCCAGGGCTTTTGTGGTCAAACCCCAGGTGCTGCTGGCGGATGAACCCACTGGCAGCTTGGACCACGCCACTGGCGAGACCATCATGCAATTGATGTTGAATTTGAACCAGGAGCTTGGCACCACATTGGTGTTGGTGACGCATGATTTGGCATTGAGTCGGCGCTGTGACCGCCGATTGGTCATGGAAGCAGGGCAGGCGAGCTGGCAACCCTGACGCTTAGCGGGTGCGTTGTTTCATCGCGCGTTCCACTTCGCGCTTGCCTTCTCGGTCTTTGATGGTGTCGCGCTTGTCGTGCTCGGCTTTGCCTTTGGCCAAGGCAATTTCACATTTGATGCGGCCGTTTTTCCAATGTAAATTCAAGGGCACCAGCGTATAGCCTTTTTGTTCCACTTTGCCGATGAGCCTGCGTATTTCTTCTTTGTGCAGCAGCAATTTTCGTGAGCGCACCGCGTCAGGATTGACATGGGTCGAGGCGGTTTTCAAGGGATTGATTTGGCAGCCGATGACAAACATTTCGCCGTTGCGAATCACCACATAGCCGTCTGTCAGTTGGACTTTTCCCTCGCGTGCAGCCTTCACTTCCCAGCCTTCCAGCACCATGCCTGCCTCGAGGCGTTCTTCAAAAAAATAATTGAAGGCGGCTTTTTTGTTGTCCGCGATCCGGGTTTGGGGTGCTGTTTTGCTGGCCATGAGAGAGAAAAATAAACAAGACGGGGTCTTTACAATTGCCCGTAACGCCAGTGTGGCATGAACTGCATTCTATGAAAACCATCGAGAAGTCTGTGTTGATCTGGTTCAGTGCCCGTGAAATGTTCGATTTGATTGTGGATGTGCCGTCCTATCCCCAGTTTCTGCCATGGTGCGACAAGGCTGAGATCTTGGCCCAAACCGATAACGGCATGACAGCACGCATAGGCATGGCCTTCGGCGGTTTGCACAAAAGCTTCACCACACAAAACATCCATTTAGCAGGCAGACAAGTTCAACTCGACTTGATTGACGGTCCTTTCAAACATTTGAGCGGTGTGTGGGATTTCATACCTGTCGGCGAAGAACAGGCTTGTCGGGTCGAGTTGAAGTTGTCCTACAGTTTCGATTCGGTATTCGGCGCTCTTGTGGGACCAGTATTCGACAAAATCGCCTCGACTTTGGTGGATGCGTTTGTCAAACGTGCTGAAGCGGTGTATCAGCGGTGAATATCGAGATTGTCTGGTCTGCTGCCCAGCGAGAGGTTGAGGCCGTGGTGTGGCCAACCAACACAGGTGCCACGGTCGAACAAGCCCTGGATTTTTTACGCGGATGTTCTGCAGCTTTCGCGGCCCAGCCCATGCAAGATTGGCAGACCGCTGTTTGGGGCAAACCGGTGACCCTTCAGCATGTGCTCAAAGAGGGCGACAGGTTGGAAATATTGCGTTCTTTGCGGGTTGACCCCAAAGTGGCCAGACGCGAGCGATTCCAACGCCAAGGCGCCAAAACCGCAGGCTTGTTTGCCAAGCGCCGTGTGGGCGCCAAACCGGGTTATTGAAGCCGCATACCAATTCTTTTTTATTCATTTCGAAATCTTGTCAGGGCTTGAGCATGGCCTACTCAGTGGGTCGGTAGAATCTATTTTTTGGAGATCCACCCCATGCGCCTTCTCGGCAAAGCGCTGACCTTCGACGATGTGTTGTTGGTTCCCGCATATTCCCAAGTTCTGCCCAAGGACACCCAACTTTCCACCCAGTTTTCGCGCCGAATTGCCTTGAATTTGCCCTTGGTATCGGCCGCCATGGACACGGTCACCGAAGCCAGATTGGCCATCGCCATTGCGCAAGAAGGCGGCATGGGCATCGTCCACAAAAATTTAACGGCGCAACAACAGGCCGCTGAAGTCGCCAAAGTCAAGCGCTATGAAAGCGGTGTGTTGCTCGACCCCGTGATCATCACACCCACACACACGGTCAGACAGGTCATGGCCTTGTCCGATGAATTGGGCATCTCCGGTTTTCCGGTGTGCGACGCAGGCAAGGTGGTCGGCATTGTGACCAACCGCGATTTGCGTTTTGAAGCGCGCCACGATTTACAGATCAAAGACATCATGACGCCGCGAGAACGGCTGATCACGGTCACCGAGGGCACTACCCCTGAACAGGCCAAAGCCTTGTTGAACAAGCACAAGTTAGAACGCTTGCTGGTGATCAATGATGCGTTTGAACTCAAAGGTCTGATCACGGTGAAAGACATCACCAAGCAAACCAGCTTCCCCAATGCTGCACGTGACAGCGCAGGGCGCTTGCGAGTGGGGGCCGCTGTGGGTGTGGGCCCCGGTACCGAGGAGCGTGTGGAAGCATTGGTCAAGGCCGGCGTCGATGCCATCATCGTAGACACCGCGCACGGTCACAGCCATGGCGTGATCGAGCGGGTGCGCTGGGTCAAGCAACACTATCCGTCGATCGATGTGGTCGGTGGCAATATCGCGACAGGCGCAGCGGCGCTGGCCCTGGCCGAGGCCGGTGCCGATGCGGTCAAAGTGGGCATTGGCCCCGGTTCAATTTGCACCACCCGCATCGTGGCTGGCGTTGGTGTACCGCAAATCACCGCCATCGACAATGTGGCCACAGCGCTCAAAGGCAGCGGTGTTCCCCTGATCGCTGACGGAGGCATTCGCTACAGCGGCGACATTGCCAAAGCCATAGCAGCAGGCGCGTCCAGCATCATGATGGGCGGTATGTTCGCTGGTACGGAAGAAGCCCCCGGCGAGATCATTTTGTACCAAGGCCGCAGTTACAAAAGTTACCGTGGCATGGGCAGCATTGGTGCCATGCAACAAGGCAGCGCTGACCGGTATTTTCAAGAAGCCACCACAGGCAATCCGAATGCAGACAAATTGGTGCCCGAGGGCATCGAAGGTCGCGTGCCCTATAAAGGCTCTATGGTCAGCATCGTTTACCAAATGGCGGGCGGTGTTCGAGCTGCCATGGGTTATTGCGGTTGTGCCACGATTGAAGACATGCGCGAGCGCGCCGAATTTGTCGAAATATCCGCTGCTGGCATGCGCGAAAGCCATGTGCACGACGTGCAAATCACCAAAGAAGCGCCCAACTACCGCGCGGACTGAAAAAAATTCACTCAACATGTTGCTAGACGAATTACTCCATTTAAAACCTCAATTCCAAACATTGATGACACGCTATGGCGCTACACGTCTTCGCGTTTTTGGTTCTGTGGCCAGAGGTGAAGAAAATGAAGATAGCGTCGTAGATTTCTTGGTTGAATTACCCAGAGGTTATGACTTGTTTAGCCAACGTTTACCCTTGGTGTCTGGGTTGCAAGACATCGTTAAACAGAAAATAGATCTGATTCCTGAGCATGAGCACAATGAACATTTGAGAGATCAAATTTTGAAGGAAGCCATTAGCCTATGAGCAAGCAATGGCAAGTCTATACACACCATGTGGTTGATTCGATTGAAAAAATAGCCTGTATTCAATTTCGAGGGGACTTGGCCAACGACGAAGTGCTGCATGACGCAACGCTGCGTAATTTACAAACCATGGCAGAAGCCACACAAAGGCTTCCCGAACACCTCAAAGCGCAGTACCCGCACATTTATTGGAATGAAATAAGTGGATTCCGAAATATTTTTGTCCACAATGATTTGGGTGATATCGGTCCCATCACGGTGAGCAGGGTTGTTCATCATCATCTTCCCCCGCTGCTTGAATCTGTCGAAGAAATGCTGCAGCTGGACTCTGAATAGCTTGCCATGGCACACCACAAAATATTGATTCTGGATTTCGGCTCGCAAGTCACTCAACTGATTGCGCGTCGCATACGCGAAGCCCATGTGTATTGCGAAGTTCATCCATGCGATGTCAGCGACGAATGGTTACGTGGCTACGCCGCCGACGGTTTGCTCAAAGGCATTGTGCTGTCAGGCAGCCATGCCAGCGTGTACGAAGCCGACACTGATAGCGCACCTGCAGCTGTGTTCACATTGGGTGTTCCCGTGCTGGGCATTTGTTATGGCATGCAAACCATGGCGCAGCAACTGGGTGGCAAAGTGCAAAGCGGCCAAACCCGTGAGTTTGGTTATGCCGAAGTGCGTGCGCGTGGACACACCGAACTGCTCAAAGACATTGCAGATTTCACCACGCCAGAAGGCCACGGCATGCTCAAAGTGTGGATGAGCCATGGCGATAAAGTCACCGAACTGCCACCGGGATTCAAGCTGATGGCCAGCACCGACAGTTGTCCGATTGCTGGCATGGCAGACGAAGCACGGCATTTTTACGGCGTGCAATTTCACCCTGAAGTGACTCACACCGTGCAAGGCAAAGCCATGCTGCACCGTTTTGTGCACCAAATATGCCAAGCCCGCGCAGATTGGGTGATGACCGGATATGTCGAGGAAGCTGTGACGCGCATTCGCGCCCAAGTGGGTGACGAAGAAGTGATCCTCGGCTTGTCCGGTGGTGTGGATTCCTCGGTGGCCGCAGCGCTGATTCACCGCGCTATTGGTGACCAATTGACTTGTGTGTTTGTCGACCATGGCCTGTTGCGGTTGAACGAGGGCGACGCCGTCATGGACATGTTTGCGGGGCGTTTGCATGCCCGCGTGATTCGCGTGGATGCCAGCGCATTGTTTTTGGGGAAGTTGGCTGGCGTGAGCGACCCAGAAGCCAAGCGAAAAATCATCGGGTCTGAATTTGTCACTGTGTTCAAAGAACAAGCTGCCAAACTCAAAGCGGGCAACGGCGGGCACAAAGGCGCCACTTTTTTGGCACAAGGCACCATTTACCCCGATGTGATTGAAAGTGGCGGTGCGCACAGCAAAAAAGCCGTCACCATCAAAAGCCACCACAACGTCGGCGGCTTACCCGAACAACTCGGTTTGAAATTGTTAGAGCCACTGCGTGATTTGTTCAAAGACGAAGTGCGTGAACTCGGCGTGGCGCTGGGTTTGCCACACGACATGGTCTATCGGCATCCGTTTCCAGGCCCGGGTTTGGGTGTGCGGATTTTGGGTGAAGTCAAAGCGGAATATGCCGATTTGCTTCGGCGTGCCGATGCCATATTCATCGAAGAATTACGCAACACGCCCTACCAAGGAGTAGCCGGTGAAGGCGCGGTCAGTGGAGGTCAAACACCGAAGAATTGGTATGAGGCGACCAGCCAAGCATTTGTGGTGTTTTTGCCTGTGAAGTCCGTCGGCGTGATGGGAGACGGCCGAACCTATGAGCACGTGGTGGCGTTACGCGCAGTCATCACCAGCGATTTCATGACCGCAGACTGGGCCGAATTGCCCTACAGCTTGCTCAAAAAAGTATCGGGACGCATCATAAACGAGGTGCGTGGTATCAACAGAGTGGTGCTTGATGTGAGCAGCAAACCACCTGCGACCATCGAGTGGGAATGACCGAATTGATTACCAAATACTTTCAGGTGACGCCATGAAATGGCTGATTGTTGCAACATGGTTGTCTGCGATTTTGTTCGGGCATTACCGAGGCCGCGTGCGCGCCGATTGGCAAAAAGTTTTTTTAGACCACTCCGCCTTGCTTGCTCCCCTGAATGCGCTGATGGTGTTGTGTTCCAAAGTCACCACCCGACCTTATGTGCCTTTGAATGAATTGCCTGAATTGCAACAACTGCAAGACAATTGGCAAGTCTTTCGCGATGAGGCATTGCATTTGTCTGAGTTGCAGCGCATCAAAGCGCCTGACAAGCATGATGACATTGGTTTCAATTCTTTTTTCAAGTACGGATGGAAGCGTGTTTATCTGAAATGGTACGACGCAGCACATCCGTCAGCAGCGGAATGGTGTCCGCGAAGCGTGGCGATTTTGAAAGGCATTCCCAGCATCAAGGCCGCCATGTTTGCCGAGCTTCCACCTGGTGGAAAACTCAATCGACACCGCGATCCCTATGCTGGCTCGCTGCGCTACCACTTGGGTCTGGTCACGCCGAATGACGATGCTTGCTATATCGATGTCGATGGTGAACGGCACAGTTGGCGAGACGGGCAGGGTGTGGTGTTTGATGAAACCTATATCCATGAAGCGCATAACACCACGGACCACAACCGCATCATTTTGTTTTGCGACGTGGAGAGGCCGTCAAGGTTCGCTTGGGTGTCTGCATTGAACCGATGGTTCAGTCGTGTGGTGATGTCTGCAGCGAGTTCGCCCAACGATGCCGGTGACCAAACCGGTGCCATCAACCAATTGACCCATTTGCATTTTGTGTTGGATCAAAAGCGCAAGGCTTTCAAAAACTGGAATCGCTTGGTTTACAAACTGACCAAATACAGTTTGATTGTTCTCATTGTGTGGGGCGTGTTTTTAATTTAAGGCACGCATTGGCCGACCCATCCGTTCATTGTGGAAGACACGCTTTGCCGACCCATACGGTGCGATTTTTTTCTGCGCTTTCGCTTGAAAAAAACACCCCTCCAAGTCGGCCTGAAGCGATGTGACTTATTGAGAATGTCAGGTCTTGTCCAAAGCCTGTTCAATGTCCCAAATAATGTCGTCCAACGTCTCTAAACCCACACTCAAACGAATCAAGTCTGGCGGCACACCTGCCGCGATTTGCTGCTCCTCAGACAACTGACGGTGTGTTGTCGATGCAGGATGAATCACCAAGCTTTTGGCGTCGCCAATATTGGCCAGATGCGACAAGAACTGCACATGCTCAATAAACCCCTGACCTGCAACTGCACCGCCTTTGACACCGAAAGTCAGCACCGCACCCGAGCCACGAGGCAAATATTTGTTCGCCAGCGCATGGTCAGGGTGATTGCTCAAACCCGGGTAATTCACCCAAGCCACTTTGGGGTGCTGCTGTAGATGCTTGGCCACTGACAGCGCATTACTGCAGTGGCGGTCCATGCGCAAGGACAATGTCTCTACACCTTGCAACAACAAAAACGCATTGAAAGGCGACAGCACTGGGCCGAATGTGCGCATACCTTCCATGCGGCATTTCATGGTGAACCCAAAGTCGCCGAATGTTTCAAAAAAACGCACACCATGGTAACCGGGGGAGGGCTCTGTCATGGTGGGGAAGCGGCCGTTGTCCCAAGGGAATTTCCCCGATTCAATGATGACACCACCCATGGTGGTGCCGTGGCCGCCAATGAATTTGGTCGCCGAGTGAATGCTGATGGCAGCGCCCCATTGGAAGGGTTGGCACAGGTAAGGACTGGCAAATGTGTTGTCGATGAACAGGGGTACACCCGCTTGGTTGCCAATGGTCGCCACGGCCTCTATGTCCAACACATTCAACGAAGGGTTGCCTAATGTTTCTGCATACAGCGCCTTGGTTCTGGGCGTGATGGCCTTTGCAAAATTTTCAGGGTCAGAGGCATCGACAAACACGGTCTCAATGCCCAGCTTTTTGAAATTCACTCCAAGCTGAGTGTGCGTACCACCGTACAAAGTATTGGCCGCGATGATTTGGTCGCCAGCTTCGCAGACATTGAGCAAGGCGATCATTTGAGCTGCCATGCCGCTGCCGGTAGCAACCGCCGCGCGTCCGCCTTCAAGTGCAGCAATGCGCTCTTCTAGCACCGCCACCGTCGGATTGGACAGCCGCGAATACACGTTGCCAAAGGTTTGCAGGTTGAACAAACTCGCTGCATGCTCGGCACTGTCAAACACATATGACGTGGTTTGGTAAATGGGCACTGCGCGGCTGCCGGTGGCTGCGTCAGGAATTTGCCCGGCGTGCAAGCTGAGCGTGTCAAAACCGAATGTGCGATCTGCCATGGTTGTCAGGTAGGAGGAATTTGGCGCTGTGCCGAGACCACGCCTGTATTGACGCCAAACCAACCCAGGCCGCCAAACAAACGTGCATGTTCAATCTTGACGCACCTGTCCATCACCACGGTCAGCCCGGCCTGTTGTGCGATTTGCGCGGCTTGCGGGTTGACCACGCCCAGTTGCAACCACAGCACTTTGGCGCCGATGTCTGCCGCTTGCTGGGCGATGACAGGTGTATCGGCGGGTTTGCGAAACACATCGACGATATCGACAGCAAATGGAATGGCTGACAAACTGGGATAACAGGGCTCGTCCAGAATTTCGGGGTATTTGGGGTTGACCGGCACAATTTTGTAACCGTGCGCTTGCATGTACTTGGCAGCGAAATACGAGGGCCGAAACCAATCGGCAGATAAACCGACCACAGCGATGGTGCGATGTTGTTTCAAAACCTGTTTCAGCGTGCGAATGTCACTCATTTACCAGATATTAGCTGATTCAGGAAATAAAGATTGCTTTATGTGGGGAAACAGTGCATAGTAGGGCTTCGATATCAGGTTATGTCGTTGTAGCTCGTTTTTAGTTCTGCCCTCATAGGTATTTCTCCCTTCGTCTCTTCGCCTGTTCTGACCTTCGACCCCGAGGGGGGCTTCCCTTTTTTTTAAGAAATGCAATACATGGCAACAGGTACAGTGAAATGGTTTAACGAGTCCAAAGGTTTTGGCTTTATTACACCCGAAGACGGCGGCAAAGATTTGTTCGCCCATTTTTCAGCGATTCAAAATCAGGGTTTCAAAACGTTGGCCGAAGGCCAGCGCGTTAGCTTTGAAGTGACCACCGGCCCCAAAGGCCTGCAAGCGTCCAACATCAAGTCAGCCGATTAAGCCGCAAGCTTAAAGGCCGCTGATGTCCAAAGAAGAAATGCTGGAAATGTCCGGCATGGTGCGCGAAGTGCTCCCAGACTCGCGCTACCGTGTCACTTTGGACAATGGCCACGAACTCGTGGCCTACACCGCAGGCAAGATGCGAATGCACCACATCCGCATCCTGGCCGGCGACAAAGTCACCTTGGAACTCTCCCCCTATGACATGACCAAAGGTCGCATCACCTTCAGGCATATCGAAGGCAAGGGACCAAGCGGGCCTCGTCGCAGACGGTTTTGACCACCAGCCCGTCCGGCACCGGGCTGGGCTACTTGGTCAAGCAAGAACGCATCGCCATCTCTGGCGGTGCCGCTTTGAACATCCGTTCATTGCTAGACAAACAACAATTTCACGACCCACTGGGTGAGGCTTTGGCATTGGGCGTTTCGTCCGCCACTTGGCCATTGTTCGGTTTGGTTTGGCCTTCCGCGCAAAAAATGGCCGATGTCATGCAAGCGTGGCCTCTGGCATCTTTGCGAATTCTGGAAATCGGTTGCGGCCTGGGCTTGGCAAGTTTGGTGGTGCACCGACGGCTGGGCAATATCACTGCTTCCGACTATCACCCTTATACCGAGCGCTTCTTGCAAGCCAATTTGTTACTCAATGGTATGCAGCCCATGCCTTATTTTCGCGGCCACTGGGAACGCACCAACCCACTGCTGGGCGAATTCGATTTGATCATTGGCAGCGATGTGTTGTACGAACGCGATCATCCGCGACAACTGGCGAGCTTTATCCAACGCCATGCAGCGCCACACGCGCAAGTGTTGATCATTGACCCGAACCGAGGTAACCGCGCTCCATTTCACAAAGCCATGCGCCATAACGGTTTTGTGGTGACGCAATCCGAATTGTTGACACCTTTGAATGACAACACACCTTATCGGGGGCGATTTCTGAGCTACCAACGCGACTGATTTTTTCCGCCGCATGGGTTACATTGCGGCGCATGAACGATCAGCACTTTATGCAATTGGCTCTGTCTCAGGCACAGGCTGCTTTGGCTGCAGGAGAGGTGCCGGTCGGCGCGGTGCTGGTTCGTGACGGCAAAGTATTGGCGCAAGCGCACAACGCACCGCTGTCCATGCATGACCCCAGTGCGCATGCTGAAGTGCTGGTCATGCGTGAAGCCGCTCGTCTGCTGGGCAATTACCGGCTTGATGACTGCACTTTGTACGTCACCTTGGAGCCGTGCACCATGTGTGCCGGCGCTATGCTCAATGCGCGGCTGCGCCACGTGGTCTGGGGAGCTGCCGAGCCCAAAACCGGTGCGGCAGGTTCGGTGCTCAATGTGTTTTCTCTGCCTCAGCTAAACCACCAAACCAGGATTGAGGGTGGTGTTTTGTCAGAGGAATGCGCACAACCTTTGCAAACTTTTTTCAAAAACCAACGCGCCCAACAAAAAGCGCGAGCTTTGGCGACACGTTTACGCGACGATGCGGTACGAACCCCAGAGCACGCGTTTGATGGATTGCCTGATTACCATTGGCAGGCGAACTACATCAGCGAATTGCCTGCGTTGAATGGCTTGCGTATGCATTATGTGGACGAGGGCCCCGCTGACGCCGAAGTGATTTGGTTGTGTTTGCACGGCAATCCTGCATGGAGTTATCTTTACAGGCACATGATCCCCGTCTTTTTAGCGGCAGGACACCGCGTGGTGGCGCCCGACATGCCTGGTTTTGGCAAAAGCGACAAACCGAAAAAAGACAGTGCCCATTCGTTTGCATGGCACAGACAGGTGTTGTTGGAATTCATCGAAGCGCTGGATTTGCGCCACATACATTTGGTGGTGCAAGACTGGGGCGGCATTTTGGGACTGACCTTGCCCATGGCACACGAATGGCGTTACGACGCATTGCTGGTGATGAACACCCTGCTGGCCGAAGGAACGCGCCCCTTGAGCCCCGGCTTTTTGGCGTGGCGACAAATGTGTGCCGACAAGCCGTTGTTTGACATCGCCAAATTGTTTGCACGTGGCAACCCCCACATGACCCCCGACGAATGCAACGCCTACAACGCCCCCTTTCCAGACGCAGGACACCGCGCGGCTTTGCGTGCATTTCCGGCCATGGTGCCCTCCGCAGCGGACAGCCCTGGCGCCGACATCTCTCGACAAGCAGCAGCCTTTTTCAAACACCAGTGGCAAGGACGCAGTTTGATGTTCATCGGTCAGCAAGACCCCGTGTTGGGCGAGCCCGTGATGCGCGAATTGCACAACACTGTCAGTGGTTGTCCGCCGCCTGTGTTGCTGCCGCATGCAGGCCATTTTGTGCAAGAGCACGGGCGCGAAATCGCGCTGGAAGCCTTGCAATATTTTCATCCTCATCACCCCAAGGAGTTTTGAAGTGGGTACAACGGATTGGGTTGATTTTCATTGATACAAAGGGTGGTTCATCTTTCATGCACATTTATATTTATTCACCCTCTGGCGCGGTTCGCGATAAGGCTGCTTTGCGACGCGCCATCAAACACCTGGGCCGACTTGGCCATGATGTCGAACTTGACCCAGACGCGCTGAGTACCAAACAGCGTTTTGCGGGCGACGATCAATCGCGAGTGCTGGCTGTTGCGCGGGCTGCCGCCAGCGGCGCTGATGTGGTCATGCCCACCCGGGGGGGATATGGCATCACCCGCTTGATGAAACACTTGCCGTACAAAGCGATTGCCGCCTCTGTCAAACAAGGCACGCGGTGGGTTGGCCACAGCGACTTCACCGCGCTGCAAATGGGTGTGTTGGCAAAGACTGGCGCTGTCACTTGGGCCGGTCCTCACGCATGTGCCGATTTTGGCGCCGAGGCGGTCGACGAAATCATGCAGGATTGTTGGGATGACATGGCGCAGGGCAGGGGAGAGGGCGTGGGTTGGCGATTGCCAAGCACAGACATTGCCCATTTACCCAAACGCAATATGCTGGCCCAAGAGGCCGTGTTGTGGGGCGGCAATTTGAGTGTGCTGTGCAGTTTGATCGGCACGCCTTATTTGCCCGATATTGAGAAAGGCGTTTTGTTTTTGGAAGATGTGGCCGAGCATCCCTATCGAATTGAACGCATGTTGACGCAGTTGTTCAACACCGGTTTGCTGGCCAAACAACAAGCGATTGTGTTGGGTCAATTCACCGATTACACATTGACCAAGCACGACCACGGCTTTCAATTCAACACAGTCGTTGCTTGGTTGCGAGACCAATTGAAAGTGCCTGTGTTGACAGGTTTGCCATTTGGGCATGTGCCCACCAAAGTGTGCTTGCCTGTGGGCCATGAAGTCAATCTTTTGCGCGAAGAACGCGAAGCTTTTTTGCTGTGGGCGCACCACGAAACCCACTGAAGTCCCCACGTCTACAATGGAAAAAGCTTGTTAACGACAAACAAAAACGACATGACGATCTATACCCAACACTACATCAACGGCGTTTGGCAAACCGCAACATCCCAAGCATTTTTTGAAGTCCATGACGCGAGCACGGAAGAGGTCATGGCTACTGTGCCGCAAGGCACGGCAGATGAAGCCGGGCAAGCGGTGTTGGCAGCACGTGCGGCGTTTCCTGCATGGTTCGGGTTGACTGTCGAAGAACGCTGCCAATACATTGACAAAATTGTTGCCGGTCTCAAAGCGCGTACCGATGAAATGGCCACGGCCATTGCGCGTGAAGTCGGTATGCCCATCAAGCTGGCCAAAATGGTTCAAGTAGGTGGCCCCGTGTTTAACTGGGGCAATGCGGCCAAAGTAGCCCGTGCTTTCAGCTATGAAGAAAAAGTAGGGCATTCTTTGGTGGTTCGCGAACCCATCGGTGTGGTCGGTTGCATCACGCCCTGGAATTTTCCGCTCAACCAAATCACACTCAAAGTGGCGCCTGCGCTGGCCGCTGGTTGCACCGTGGTACTCAAGCCGAGTGAAATCGCCCCTGTCAACGCCATGATCCTGGCGGACATCATCCATGCAGCAGGTTTGCCAGCAGGCGTGTTCAATTTGGTCAATGGCGCTGGTCCGGTGGTGGGTGAAGTCTTGGCCAGCCATCCAGAGGTTGACATGGTCAGTTTCACAGGATCGACCCGCGCAGGCAGACGCGTGGCTGCGTTGGCCGCAGACACCGTCAAACGTGTCACGCTAGAGCTGGGCGGTAAGTCGGCCAGCGTGGTGTTGCCGGATGCCGATATGGCGGCAGCGGTGAAAGGCACATTGGCAGCGTGTTTTCTCAACAGCGGTCAAACCTGCTCGGCGCACACCCGCATGTTGGTGCCTGAATCACGCTACGAGGAAGTCAAATCCCTGTTGCAAGCGGGCATCGCCAAATATCCCTTGGGGCCGAGCTTGGCAGAAGACAGCCGGTTGGGCCCGTTGATCACCGCCAACCAACGCGAACGCGTTTTGGGCTTCATTCAGCAAGGCCTGAACGAAGGTGCCGAATTGATTGCAGGCGGCACCGACAAGCCAGCGTTTGCATCGGGTTATTTTGTGCAGCCCACAGCGCTTCTCGTGAAGCCTACACACACATTGGCCAAGGAAGAAATTTTTGGACCGGTCTTGGTGGTCTTGACCTACAAAGATGAAGACGAAGCCGCTCGAATTGCCAATGACACGATTTATGGTTTGGGCGGCGGCGTTTGGAGCGGATCTGACGAACGCGCCATGGCCTTTGCCAGACGCATGCGTACCGGTCAAGTCGATATCAACGGCGCGCCATTCAATGGCAACGCTCCCTTTGGCGGTTACAAACAATCCGGTAACGGCCGTGAAAACGGCAAATACGGGTTCGAGGAATTTTTGGAATTCAAAGCCATTCAGCTCAAACCCGCAGACAAATCCTGATTATTCCATTTAATACGATGCATATTATGTTAAGTCAAAAAAGCCTTTTCCCCATCCGTTCTGCAGCCTTGGCCCTGGCCATGGGTTTACTTGCCTCGGCATCCATTGCCCAACCCGGGCCTGGCCGCAATGAAAATGCGATGCAAGAAACCAGAGACATCGCTGCGGTTATGTTGAAAGAACTCGGTCAAACATTGCAATCTGCCTTGACCAATGGTGGACCCGAAAACGCCATCGGTGTGTGCAAAACCCAAGCGCCTGAAATCGCCAAAAACCTGTCGCTCAAGCACCAATTGCTGGTCGCACGTGTAGGCACTCGTGCACGCAACCCCGTCATGGGTGAACCCAACGAATGGCAAACCCAAGCGCTCAAGCAATTTGAGTCTCGCATCGCACAAGGCGACAAACCCCAAAATATTGAATACGTGGAAGTGGTCAAGTCAGGCCCTTATGACTTGGAATTGCGCTATGCCAAACCTATCGTGCTGCAACCCATGTGCACCACATGCCATGGTTCACCAGAGCAAATTCCAGCGGCTGTCAAAGCCAAACTTTTGGCGCTCTATCCCAACGACAAGGCTATTCACTACAAACCTGGTGAGCTCAGAGGCGCGGTAGTGGTCACTCGGATTTTGTCGCATTGACAGGATCTGGCGGGTATTGCAGGTTCCAACTGTGCAGGAACGCCAATATGTATTCTTTGGCATCTTGGGATTGCGGGTTAAGCGAGTGCTTCGCAAATTCAAGCGCATCGAAACCCAGTTTGTTTTGAATTCTGGGGTCTGCGCCCTCCTCTAGCAGCAACTTGACAGCCGAAGGTGTGCCGTATCGCGCTGCCATCATGAGAGGTGTGGTGCCGTTGGGTGATTCGGCATCTAAGTAAGCGTCGTTTTCTATCAGCAGCCGCATCATTCGAATATGCCCTTTGGTCGCTGCGTAATGCAGCGGGCTCCATCCTAATTTGTTGACCTCTGCACCTTTATCAACCAACCATTGCGCTAATTCCTGTTCGTTCTGAATGGCAGCCAACATCAATGCGTTTTCATCGTTCAGGTTGGTGGCATTGAGCTTTGTGGTGTTGGCTTGTATCAACACCAACGCGCTTTTCAATGATTTGGATTGCATGGCCAAAACCAAGGCTGGAATACCTTTTTCATTGACGGTATTGGGATCAAAACCTCTGTCAAGCAATTCTTGAATCGTGTCTGGCCGGTCTAGACGGATCGCTGTGAAAAAGTCTTCATAACTGCCTGCTGCAGCAGGAAGCGATATCCCACAAGATAGACACAGGGCGAGGAGAAATCTCAATCGAATATTCCTTTTGAGGGGCTGTGCGGCGATTCGCACAGCAAGACATCTTTATCTTGCGAGAGTATCCACTTTTTCATGGGCGTCGGACCTTGGGTCAGATGCCAGATGACATTGTTTTTCCACAACTGGGGATTCATATTGCAAATTTTCCGAGCCAAGCCGACTGCTCTTTGATCTTGTTGGCTAAAAACATAGACTTTTAGCAAATCATGCAAAGGCATCGCTTGGGTCAAATAATTGGTGAGCTGAATGATTTTGTCGGTGTGCAAGGCGTAATTGGATTCATCGACCTCTGTGTTTTGCAGCTCCAAGTAGTCGTCATAGGTTCTGAACCAAAAACTGTGTGTGTCTTGCTGGGTAACTGCATAGGGATTGAACATGAATTGGAAGACGCGCTCATATGCCAATTTGTGGTCTACATACACCCACGCCACCAAAAGCAAATATGCTGTCCAGGTGATCTGAACAAGTTTGTACTTGACTTTCAGGGTGACGACAGGTTGATTCGACATGAAGGCCACGGCAATACTGAATGCCAACAAACTGGGCGCGTACCACAAGGGGTATTCGGTCATGCTGTGTAAGCCAAATATCACAGCCACCATCAGTCCCGCCACCACCGCTGGACGCGATGAAGACTGCAGTGGCTTTTGCTTTAACCAGTATGCAAAAAATACAAGCAATGGGATGGAACCCATCAAGCCCAACTCCAGTTGTATTTGTAGAAGTAAGTTGTGTGCATGGTCCAGCGCACCGTCTAGCTTTGGATAGCTCATTTGTACCCATTGAAATTGCCGCCAGCCAATGCCCCAGACGGGGTTGTCTTGGATGATGTGAGCCACGCCGTTGTAAATATCGAAACGTGTTTGATTGCTTTCTGTGAATCTGTTGTAAATACTTATTTCACTGCCTGGCTTAACCCCTTGAAACACCACCGCTGCAAAGTGAACACAGGCTTGCCACAAAGGTAACCCAATCCATACATTGCTGATGCCACAACGCTTTCTAAAAAACCCACACACAACCGACACCGCGAGTATTTCAATGAGCGCAATCCGTGACAAGGTGGTGTTGATGGCCCACAACAACAACACCATGGCAAGTATTCTGCAAAGCGACACAGGGGCTGCTTTTTCTCGGGGTTCTTCCGACAAAAAAACCAGCGCCACCAAGCCGCAAACACACCAAGTCCCCACGATGTTGGGTTGAGAAATGATCCCCCCTGGTCGCTGGGGATTGCCTGTTTCTATGAAGGGCTCGAAGTATGTGATCCAAGGTGATGCTTGTATCAACAAGACGATGGCGTTGGCCAATGCCACCACAAGCACCGCTGTCAAAAACGCATGCAATAACTCATGTTCTAAGCCTGCATTCACCCATGTTCGGACCAACACGCCCACCATCAATGCTGCAAGCAAGTAACCGATGCCCAACAACGTGAATTCGATCGAAGTGGGTATCCATCCCAATGCGTACTGCGCTGCCACCAGCACTGCCCAAAAGCCTGTCAATGCACCCAAGCTGTTGATTTCTAAACGCAGGAATTTGGTTTCGGGTTGAAACGCGGTCAGGAGTCCCCACACCCCTAACCCCGCCAATGCCAACAGGTCGGGAAGGTACCGGCCGTAAACACTGCCAGCAGGAAAGGTGACCAATGGCAAGGCCAACATCAGAATGAATGAAAGTTGGCAAATAGCCAACCGAAGTTGTTGAGGGTGGATGGTCTTCATCCACCGATCTTAATTTAAATAGCTATATTTAATTAATACGATGGAATAAATTTAAGAAATTATCAGTGGTATGCATGGCCACCGCTTCGTCAGACAAGCCTTTGATTTCGGCAATTTTCTTCGCCACCCACGGCACCAACGATGGGTCATTGGTTTTGCCACGGTGTGGCGCAGGCGCCAGATAAGGGCTGTCGGTTTCTATGAGCATGCGGTTCAGCGGAACCCAAGCCGCGATATCGCGCAAGTCCGTGGCATTTTTGAAGGTCAATATGCCCGAAAAAGAAATATAAAAACCCATGTCCAAAGCCGCCCTGGCCACTTCAGCGGTTTCGGTAAAACAATGAAACACTCCGGTGGCGGGTGCGCTGCCGGCACTGAAGCCTTCCTCTTTCAATATTGCCAGCGTATCGGCACTGGCGCTGCGCGTGTGAATCACCAAAGGCAGCCCCAATTGTCTTGCCGCGCGGATATGGGTACGGAATCGGGTTCTTTGCCATTCCATGTCGGCCACCGAGCGTTCGCCCAAGCGGTAATAGTCCAAGCCAGTTTCCCCAATGCCCACGACTTTGTCGCGTTGCCCCAATCGCAACAAATCTTCCAGTGTGGGTTCTTGCACTTGGTCTTCGTCAGGATGAACACCGGCAGTACACCAAAAATTGTCATGCGCCATGGTGATGCTGTGCACATCTTCAAAAGTTTCTAAACGCGTGCTGATCAACAACGCGCGAGAGACTTGCGCGGCTTGCATGTCTTGCCGAATATCGCTCAAGCGCGCTTGCAATTCAGGAAAGTTCAGGTGGCAGTGAGAGTCGGTATACATCGGGAAAATTCAAGAAGTCAAAGCGCGTTGGGCGCGGCTCACCCAAGCTTCTAACAGCAAACCGGGTTGGTAGGGATGGTCAACAGTTTTGGCCATCATCATCAATTCGCGCGACCACGCGGACAAAGTATCAAACTGCCCGCTGCGAGGCAAATCTTTGAGATTGAAAAAACGCGGGGCTGCGCCCGACTTGGCGCACAGCATGTCGTGACATATTTTTTGCAAGCAAGACAATACCCATGCAGGCGACTGGTCTGCCAACGCGCTGACATCACCTCGGCTGATTTGTACAGGCAGCGACTTCCATGTGTTGGCTTTGATGCCGGATTGAAACATCATCAATGCGTCATCGGGGCGGCCACCGGCGGCTTGTAGCAAAACGCTGGCGTCATCGGCAGGCACGGATTGCTGCACCAGCCATTGGGTGGCTGGCTCCAGGTCAGGCCAGGCCATATGGTGGTTTTGGCATCGGCTCCTGACCGTGGGCAGCAATTCTTGCGCAGCCTGGCAAGCCAAGATGAAACGCGTGTCACCAGGCGGCTCCTCCAGGGTTTTGAGCAAGGTGTTGGCGGTGATGTGGTTCATGCGCTCAGCAGGATGGATCAACACCACTTTCCCTCGCACACCGGCACTGGTGGTTTGGCTGAAGGACAGCATGTCACGCATGGCTTCCACACGTATTTCTCTGCTGGGTTTGCGCTTTTTGTCTTCGATCTCTTTGAGCGATTTTTCGGGCAAAGGCCATTGCCATTCCAGCATGTCGACTTCGGGCATGAGAACCGTCAAATCTGCATGGGCACGCACGGATATGCCATGGCAACTGGGGCAGATACCGCATGCGCCGTATTCCGTGGGGGCATGGCACAGCCATGCGCTAGCCAACGCCAAGCCTAGCTCGTATTGGCCTAATCCAGACGGGCCTTGCAACAAGAAGGCGTGGCCGGGTCGCTGCATCAACGAAAGCAACTGCGATTGCAACCAAGGCGCTAGAGGTTTCATACGGCGTCGGTCGGTAAATAACCACGCTGAACCAAGGCTTGCCACACAGATTGGCGCACCTTGTCTATGGTTGTATCCGCTGGGATGATGGCGAAACGCTCGGGATCGGCTTTCACACGATCGGCATAGGCGTTGTGTACCTGTTCAAAAAAAGCCAAAGGCTGTGACTCAAAACGGTCTGGCACTCGTGCGGTTGCCAAGCGTTGTGCCGCGATAGGCGGGTCTAGTGAAAACCACAAGGTGATGTCGGGTTGTCGAATGCTTTTGTCAGGACGTGCTTGTACCCATGATTCCAATTGGGCCAATACGCGGGTATCAAAACCACGACCGCCCCCTTGGTAAGCGAACGTGGCATCGGTGAATCGGTCGCAAAGCACCACCTGTCCTTTGGCCAATGCTGGTTCAATGACTTGCAGCAAATGGTCGCGTCGCGCGGCAAAAACCAACAACGCTTCACACAACGGATCCATGGCGTCATGCAACACCATGTCGCGCAGTTTTTCAGCCAAGGCCGTACCGCCAGGCTCACGGGTTTGCACCACCTCACGACCTTGTTGGCGAAACGCATCCGACAACGCTTGAATATGGCTGGATTTGCCAGCGCCGTCTATGCCTTCAAAACTGATGAATACGCCGGTGGGTTGCATAGCAAGCTATTGTGCCTTGCCACTTGAAATGCCACGTTGGTAGCGGTCCACCGCTGCGTTGTGGTCGGCCAAGTTATCGCTGAATTGGCTGGAGCCGTCACCACGCGCCACAAAATACAAAGCCTTGCTGGTGGCGGGGTGTAACGTGGCTTCCAGTGCCGCAACGCCGGGCATGGCGATCGGGGTGGGCGGTAACCCTTTGTGCACATAGGTGTTCCAAGGGTGATCACTTTGCAGGTCTGCCCTTCTCAGATTGCCATCGAACGAAGCCCCTAAACCGTAAATCACGGTGGGGTCGGTTTGCAAGGGCATTTGAATACGCAAGCGGTTGTGGAACACGCTGGCGATCATGCGTCTATCGCTGCTCAAGCCAGTTTCCTTCTCCACTATGCTTGCCAATACCAAAGCTTCGTTGGCATTTTTGAGTGGCAAACCGAGGTCACGGTTTTGCCAAGCCGTTGCCAGGTGCTTATCCATGGCAGTGGCCGCCCTTTTCAGCAGATCCAGATCTGAACTGCCTTTGCTGAAGTGGTAGGTGTCTGGTAAGAAACGTCCTTCGGGTGCCAGATCAGATTTGCCCAAATGGCTCATGATTTCTTCATCACTCAAACTGTTGGAATCGTGTTTTAAAAATTCGGAATTGTTCATGGCTTGTCTGAATTGACGCCATGTCCAGCCTTCCACCAAGGTGAGGGTTTTCAAACTCTCCTCACCCCTGACCAATTTCGTCAGCAATTGCCATGCGGATGTTTGCGCATCGATTTCATAGCTTCCCGCACGTATCAAGCGCGATTGACCGCTGAATTTGAAAAAGTAATAGAGCAACGACGGCGAAACATCCACACCAGATGAAACAACAGTTTGAGCGATGGATTTGACCGATTGGCCAGGTTCAACTGACACATCGACGGTCGGTTGCGACAAAGGCAAGGGCCGCCACACCCACCAAGCACTGACCACGGTTGTCAGCATGGCCAGAACCAACAACAGACCCAACCCTGTGCGCCACCGTGTTTTCAAAAGCCTGTCCTGCATGTCAGATAAAGCGGACATGATAATAGAGGCATGACTTCCTCTGAACTTGCACCGACCCTTCCCCCATTGCCTGCTGCTGGCTCATGCGCCCTGCCCCATCTGGGGGTGATTGCTGCGTGCGGCGAGGATGCCGCCCATTTTTTGCACAACCAACTGACCCAGGATTTCGCGCTATTGGATATGCAGCACGCCCGGCTGGCTGCTTTTTGCAATGCCAAGGGCCGCATGCAAGCCAGCATGGTGGGTTTCAAAACTTCTCCTCAAGAGGTATTGCTGGTTCTCCGAGCAGATTTGCTGGCCCAAACCCTCAAGCGTTTGTCCATGTTCGTTTTACGTGCCAAGGTGAAATTGAAAGATGTCAGCGCTAAATGGCAAGTACTTGGTGCTTTCGGTTCAGACCCCCTCTTGGCAACGCCTTGGACCTTGACCCCACATGGCAGCGCATGGCAAGTGGCTTTGTACCCGGCTGCAGGCGTAGCCAGGCGATTGCACCTGTTGCCAGCGAATGAAGCGTTGGTAACCACGAACGTCGATCTGCAAGATTGGTTACTCGGCGAGGTGCTCAGTGGCGTGGCCGATGTGCAAGCCGCCACCTACGAAGCATTCGTGCCGCAGATGCTGAATTACGAATCTGTCGATGGGGTGAATTTCAAAAAAGGTTGCTACCCCGGCCAAGAGGTGGTGGCGAGAAGCCAGTTTCGGGGCATTTTGAAGCGCCGCACGTATGTGATGAGCAGCCCGGTGGCTTTGCAAGCAGGTGTTGAAATTTTCAGCAACACTGACAGCAGCCAACCGGCGGGCTTGGTGGCACAAGCGGTATCGCATGACCAACACGGCCACTGGGCTTTGGTGTGCTTGCAAACCGCTGCCGAACAAGCCGATACGCTGTATCCCGCAGGCTCACCCGACAGCCCATTGCGATTGCATCCCCTGCCTTACGCCTTGCGCGAAGACATTTGAATTCACATGGACGCGTGCAGCATCGCTCGGTAGTCTGCTGGGCTGGCTTCACGCGGATTGGTTTTGTGTGAATGGTCTGCCAGTGCGCCTTGGATGATCGCGTCAAATTGGTCTTCAGTGACACCCATCGCGGCCAAGCCAGTGGGTAAACCCAGCGCGGCGTTCATGCGTTTGATGGCGTCACCCAGTGATTGGGCGGGATCGCTAGCGGGCGCCAATCCCATGGCTTGAGCCATGCGAGCCAGTCGGTGTTCTTGTTGCATAGATTCGGCATGGGCGTTGAATGCAATCACAGCGGGTAAAAACATGGCGTTCAACGTACCGTGGTGCAGCTTCGGGTTGATGCCCCCTAAGCTGTGGCTGAGGGAATGCACACAACCAAGCCCCTTTTGAAAAGCCAGCGCTCCTTGCATAGAGGCGCTCATCATTTGCAGCCGTGCGTGTTTATTCTGACCATCGCGGGTGGCTGTTTGGATATGCGCCCAGCCGCGTTGCAATCCGTCCAGCGCAATACCGTCAGCAGGTGGATTGAAAGCGCTGGACATGAAAGTTTCCATGCAATGCGCAATCGCATCCATGCCGGTGGCTGCGGTCATCAAAGGCGGTAAGCCCATGGTCAAATCGGGATCGAGCAACGCGGTTTTGGGCACCAAATGCCACGAATGAAAACCCAATTTGCGACCGTCGTCGACGATGATGATGGCACCTCTGGCGACTTCGCTGCCTGTGCCTGCCGTGGTGGGAATGGCGATCAAAGGCAATACTTTGGCGGTGATACGCGGAGAGCCTCCTTCAATGGTGGCGTAGGTGGTCAACGGCCCGGGATGGGTGGCTGCGATGGCTACTCCCTTGGCGCAGTCCATGGAAGAGCCACCGCCCAATGCAATCAAACCATCGCATTGGTGGTCCACACACAAGCGGGTGGCTTCACGGACCGAAGCTTCAGTGGGGTTGGATGGCGTGCCAGCGTAAACCGTGCAATCCACACCGGGCAGGGCATCAAGGGCATGTTGCAGCAAACCCGCAGCTTTGATACCCGCATCGGTCACGATCAACGGGCGCGTTATGTGGTGCTGTTGGCATTCTTGCGCAAGCCGTTTGATCGCGCCGGGTTCGATGTGTATTTGCGTGATGTAGAGAATGCTGGACATGGTGGACCCTCAGAGCGTTGTAGGATGCTGCGACTTTAACGGACGGCTTTGGCAACATGGAAAAAAAAGATTTTCGATTTCTTCACCCTTTGCGTGTGCGCTGGGTAGAAGTGGATATGCAAAAGATCGTGTTCAATGGACACTATCTGATGTATTTTGATACGGCAGTGGGTGACTATTGGCGCCACTTGGTGCTGCCCTACGAAAAGACCATGCACGACCTGGGCGGTGATTTGTACGTGGTGAAGTCCAGTTTGGAATACAAAGCCTCGGCGGTCTATGACGATTTGCTTCACATCGGCATCCGTTGTCAACGCATCGGCAATTCTTCCCTCACTTTCCAAGCGTGCGCATTTCGCGGAAACCACGTGTTGGTGACGGGTGAGCTTATTTATGTGTATGCCGACCCGACCTCGCAAACATCGAAACCCGTTCCACAAGAATTGCGCGACACCTTGCTGGGCTTCGAGCAAGGCGAACCCATGGTCAAACTTCAATTGGGCAGTTGGGGCGCGTTGAAGTCGGTTGCCGGCGCATTGCGCACCGAAGTGTTTGTCGAAGAACAAGGGGTCAGCCAATCCTTGGAATGGGATGACCAAGACGCAGTGAGTTTGCACGCCTTGTTGCGCAACCGCATGGGTTTGCCGGTGGCCACTGGCCGTTTGTTACCCGCAGTAGACGGTGTTTCCAAAATCGGTCGCATGGCCGTGAAAAAAACGTTGCGTGGTTTGAAGCTAGGAGACCAAGTGCTCAACGGTTTGATCGAAGCAGCGCGTAAACGCGGCGACACCGAAGTGGTGCTGTCTGCCCAATGCACTGCTGAACATTTCTACCACCGGCAAGGCTTTGTCCGCAGAGGTGAAGTGTTTCAAGAAGCAGGCATGGACCATGTGCAAATGTTCCTGCGGCTTTGAACGCAAAACAGCTTACAAAGGCTGCACAACGCTGGGGTCCGGCCGCTGTAACCATTGCGCCAATTCATCCGCCAATTGACCCGCTTGGGCCACGGCGATTTGCCACGCCTTGATTCGACCCGGCAAATCGCGCTGGTAAGTCATGAAGTCGCTGCGGTCTGGGAGCTTGCCGTTGGGCAATTGCTTCACCCAATCCGGATGCGGAGACAACACCACCGTGGTGTCCAAAAACGGCGTGGCGGCATGGCGCCAAGTCAATTTTTTGTCCAACCACCCCGGCACGACATGTTGTTGAAAATGCGGATAAAGCGTCAGTCCTTTGGCGCTTCGGTAATCCAAATGCAAGTGGTAATCGGTGATGCCGCCATCCCAATATGCTCCCTTGGGAGCACCTGCAATATCGTGTACTGCATTGAGCACAAACGGAATAGAGCAACTGGCCTGAACCGCTTTTAAAAAATTGTCTTCGGTCAGTGCGATATGCCGGGTTCGGTAATCGAGCACACGAAAAGGCAAAGGCTGCGGATGGCCTAAAAAAGACGAAGAAAACACCACACGCTCTAACCAAGCCGACATGGCTTTGCGGTTGACCAGATTGGTCAGATAAGCCCCGGCATAACCCAAGGTTCGTCGCAACGGTGTGTCGCGGTGCAACATGCCAAGCCCGTGCGATGTCATGACATGCAAGCGATAGCGCGGATGTTGCAACACTTTGTGTATGCGTCCCGCATAAAAGCGGCGCAGATTGGCTGCGAAATCATCGCTGACTTGCTGTGGCGTAGGGCGATTTTGTCCAGGCGCCAATTCATAGTTTTGGCGCACATACGCCTCTTCAAGCGCGAGCAATTCTGCTTTGGGATCGGGCAAACATGCGGTGGCCATGCGCCAAGCACCGATCGAGGCACCCACCAAATCTATCGGTTGCTGGCTGCGAGGTAACCATTGGTCAAACAAATATCGGTCGATCGGGCCGAGTATCAAACCCTTGGGCCCGCCTGCTGCACCGGGAATGACGCTGATGTGCTGCGGTCCAAGCCCGTTTGCCCGAATATGGGCCATGGCTTGCGGACCCGCGTGAATACACAAAGCTCGCATAGAAGAAAAATTCAGTGACCGCGCAATGCCTGTTTCAGTTGGATGCCTATATCGGGACGTTCTGCAAACGGATCGGGTGGGTTGCTGCCCTGCACTATCGCGTCGAAACGGGTTTTGGCATTGCCCAGCGCTTTGGGGTGGCTGTAAATATAAAACTGGTTTACCCGGATGGCATCGAACACCATAAGCGCGACCTGCGCAGCACTGACTTTGCCACTGCTCACAGCTTTGTCGCTCATGGCTTGCCCAATGAGTTGGCTTTGCGTGGGCTGGGCGGCAGCCAAATGGCCGGGACGGTTTCTTTCGCTTTGGTTGATACCGGTTGGCACAAAGTAAGGGCACAACACGCTGGCACTCACCTGATCAGTCACCAAGTTCAAATCTTGGTAGAGCGTTTCGGTGAGAGACACCACGGCGTGCTTGGTCACGTTGTAAATACCCATATTGGGCGGCGTGAGCAAACCGGCCATGCTGGCAGTGTTGACGATATGGCCTTGCCATGTTGGGTCTTGTTGGGCGGCTTGCAGCATCATCGGGGTGAACAAGCGCACACCGTGGATCACGCCCCACAAGTTGACGCCCAGTAGCCATTCCCAATCTTGCAAAGTGTTTTCCCACAACAATCCGCCCGCACCCACACCGGCGTTATTGAAAACAAAATGCGGTGCGCCAAACCGCTCTTGTACGGCAGTGGCCAGTTCTTGCATGTCGTCAGCATTCGAAACATCGACACGCTTGGCCATGACATGCACACCCAAGGCTTTCATTTCGTCATGCGCTGTTTTCAATGCGTCTTTTTGGACATCGACCAGCACCAAATTCATGCCCAGAGAAGCACCGATGCGTGCACATTCCAGTCCAAAACCCGATGCGCCTCCGGTCAGCACAGCGGTTTTGCCTTTGAAGTCGCTGATCATGCATCCACCTTTTTCATGATGAAGCCCATGCGGGGAAAGTGCACATGCAATTTGCCCACTTGTGCATCGTTGCGTTCCAAAGTCAAACGGGTGCGCGTGGCCGCCACCAATTTGCCTGCGGTCGGTTCTGTGCCGAAACTCTCGGCCGCAACGGTGACTTCGGTGCCTAAGGGAATGCCGTGCTCGTCTTGAAACACGTCATCGGAATGAGGCATAGGTTCAGCAGCGGCGGCTACTTGCAGTGCTTGCGCCGCGCTGATGGTGTGTTCTTTCCCATGTCCCCAAGCAGCCATGCGGTGCGCCCAGTCGCGCACCAAGGGGGTGGCGTCCAGTATGTGATCGATCACGGGCACTTTGACCAAGGTAAACCACACAGAGTGGTACACAGAAAAGTCTGCCAAACAAGGCGTATCGCCCAGTAAAAAGGGTTGTCCTTCCAGCATCGTGGATAGGCGGCGTAAATGGCTTTTGTACATGGCCGTGGCATCTGCTGGCGGCATGCGGGCACCCCCGCCACGCATGGCTTTCCTGTCTTCGGCAAACACCTTGACCACCTCTGGAGGCATACCCGCCATCACGTGTTGTGCGCCTTGGGGTTGAAAGTTGTATGCCATGGCCACCGGAAACAACAGGTTGTCAGCCCATTGCGCCACAGTTCTCACCAGGCCTTTCGGTGCAGCGTTGTAGAGTGATGGCGTGGGAACACTGTGCTCAATCACATCGCAAATCAAGGCGGTATCGCAGTAAATGTCTGCGCCGATTTGCAGCACAGGCGTTTTACGGTAACCGCCGGTCAAAGGCATCAAATCCGGTTTGGGCATGACCATGGGGATTTCAACGCCCTGCCATTCGATGTGTTTATATCCAAAAATCAAACGGATTTTTTCAGCAAACGGCGAGGTGGGGTAATGGTGAAGAATCATGCGGCCTCAAATCTTGACAACTTGCTTACCGAAATTTTTGCCCTTGAGCAAACCAAAAAATGCTTCAGGGGCATTGGCCAAACCGACAGCCACGGTTTCGCGTGGTTTGAATTTTCCAGTGCCGACCAGTTCGCCGAGTTCTTTCAAAGCCACGGGCCAATCGGCGGGATGTTCACTGACGATAAAGCCTTGCACCTTCATGCGGTTGACCAGTATCAGCGAGGGATTGGCCATGGGTATGGGGTTGCCGTTGTACCCTGAAATCATGCCGCACACTGCGATACTGCTGAAATGGTTCATGCGCAACATGACGGCGTCAAGCACCATGCCACCCACATTTTCAAAATGCCCATCGATGCCGTCGGGACACACTTCCTTGAGTGCTTTGGAGAGGGACAAATAATCGCTGTGCTGTTTGTAATCTAGGCAAGCGTCGAAACCCAGTTCGTGGGTGACGTAATCGCATTTGTCTTTTCCACCGGCGATACCGACAACACGACAACCCCGCGCTTTGGCCAAGGCACCAAAGGCGCTGCCAACCGCCCCACTCGCAGCGCTGACGGTCAAGGTCTGTCCCGCCTTGGGCTCCATGATGCGTACCAAGCCGTGCCATGCGGTCACACCCGGCATGCCCACAGCACCCAAGTAATGGCTGATGGGAACATGTGTGGTGTCAATTTTGCGCAGCATGCCCGGGGCGCTGGCATCGACCACGCTGTAGGTTTGCCAACCACCCATGCCCACCACTTTGTCGCCCGGCGCAAACCCGGGGTGGCGGCTTTCCACCACTTCACCGACCGTGCCACCAATCATGACGCTGTTGAGCGGTTGCGGCAAGGTATAGCTTTTGACATCGTTCATGCGGCCGCGCATATAGGGGTCAAGGCTGAGGTATTCGTGTTTGACCAGCACTTGCTGATCGGCCAGCGGCGGTGTGTCGAGCGTGAGCAATTGAAAATTCTCGGCCAAGGGCTCGCCTTTGGGGCGACTGACCAAATGGATTTGCAGGTTTTGCGGCATGTGTGTCTCCGTGGGAAATAGCGGTTATGTGAAAGAAAAATCAAGCATCGTGTGAAGAATCTGAACCACCGCAAATGGCGCTGACACCACCATCGACTGCCAGCCATTGCCCCGTGATGTGTTTGCCTGCATCGGAGGCGAACAACAAAGCCAAGCCTTTGAGGTCTTCGTCGTCACCCAAACGGCGCAACGGTGCATGCGACGCCAAGGTGTCTTCACCCAAAGTTTTCAGCAAACCCGCCGTCATTTTGCTGGGGAAAAATCCTGGGCAAATTGCATTCACGCGAATACCGTGTTCGCCCCATTCTCCTGCCAATGCGCGGGTGAAATTGATCACGGCGGCTTTGGAGGTGTTGTAGGCCAAGGTTTTCATGCCACTGGGGTTGCCGCCCAACCCGGCGATGGACGCCACGTTGATGATGCTGCCACTGTGGCGTGCAATCATGCTGTGCTTTCCCAAATATTGGCTCAGAATGAAATAGCCGCGCACATTGAGGTTCATGATTTTGTCCCAGGCTTCCAGCGGATGGTCTTCGGCAGGTGAGCCCCATGCCGCACCGGCGTTGTTAACCAGCACATCGACATGCCCAAACGCTTTCAAGGTTTCTGCGGCCAATCGGTGAATGTCTTTTTCATTGGCGCAATCAGCCGCTGTCCAATGCACATCGATACCGGCGCTTTTCAGTTCAGCCGCCGCTGTTTGAAGGTCTGCCTCTTTGCGTGAACTGATCATGATGCGGGCACCGGCTTCGCCCAGCGCGCGGGCCAATTGCAAACCCAGTCCGCGAGACCCGCCGGTCACCAAAGCGGTTTTGCCAGTCATGTCAAAAAGTTGTTTCACAGTGCGTGTCATGGTGTCTTTCCGTAATGAAGTGAGGGATGAAATCAAAAAGCGTCTTCAGGCATCTGGGCGCAGGTGGCATCTTGCGATTGCACCACTTTCAGCCAAGCACTGATTTTGGGCAATTCGTATTGAAAGAAATACTGACAGGCCAAACGCCTTCCGGTGTTTGCTGCCCCATCGCCTTGGCTGGCCAGACTCAGATCCAACCATATCCAAGCCAGCACGGTGTGACCAAAAGCCTGCATGTACGGCACAGCATTCGCCAAAGACAACGCAGGGTCATTGCCTTGCCAAGCATCGCGCGTGGCCTGACACACATCCGTCCAAGCGGATGTCAAAGCTTTCGACTGTTGAATCTGGTCGGCTGTGTTTGCGCGGGCACAAGTGGCGAGTATGCGCTGTCCCAGCATGTGCAGCCCCAAGCCATCTTGCAGCAACACTTTGCGTCCCAATAAATCCATGGCTTGTATGCCATGGGTGCCTTCGTGGATCATGTTCAATCGGTTATCGCGCCAATACTGTTCCACAGGAAAGTCTCGTGTATAGCCATAGCCTCCATGGATTTGAATGGCCAGGCTGTTGGCCTCCAGGCACCATTCGCTGGGCCAGCTTTTGATGATGGGCGTGAGCACCTCGAGCAACCATTGGGCTTGGTGTTTTTGATCTGCATCGCCAGTGTGTAATTCGTCGACCAAACGGGCGCCATACAAGCCCAGCGCCAGCGCCCCTTCACCGTAGGCTTTTTGAGCCAGCAACATGCGCTTGATATCGGCATGATCGATCAAGCGCACAGGTGGCATTTCGGGGTTTTTGCCTGCCGGACCGACAGGCCGGCCTTGCGTGCGTGTGCGTGCATAGTCCAAGGAGGCGTAGTACCCCGCCAAGCCCAACATCGTGGCGGCCAGACCCACACCAATGCGCGCTTCATTCATCATGTGGAACATGCAACGCAAACCTGCGCCGGGTTGGCCGACCAAATACCCGATAGCGCCACGCTTGCCATGCGGCAAATAACGGCCTTCGCCGAAATTCAGCAAGGTGTTCACGGTGCCGCGCCAACCAAGTTTGTGGTTGAGCCCTGCCAAAGCCACATCGTTTCGTTCGCCGGTGAGTTCGCCATGCGAATTGACCATATGCTTGGGAACAATAAACAAGGAAATACCTTTGGTGCCCGCAACCGTCTTGCCGTCGGCCCCAGGAATTTTGGCCAACACCAAATGCACAATGTTTTCGGTCAATTCATGGTCGCCGGTGGATATCCACATTTTGTTGCCTGTGAGCCGAAACCGCGGCCCCAGAGCATCCTCGGCATGGTCCTCGCCATCGGGCACAGCTCGGGTGGTGATGTCTGACAGCGATGAGCCCGCTTGTGGTTCAGACAAACACATGGTGCCGGCAAAGCGGCCGTTGAATTGGTTGAAGGCAAACACTTTGCGTTGCGCTTGACTGCCGTGTGCCATCAATAAATTGGCATTGGCCACCGTCAGCATGCTCGCGCCAATGCTCACTGAAGCGCACGCAAAAAATGCATTGGCTGCCGCTTCCACGGTGTAAGGCAACTGCATGCCGCCCACATCGTGGTCTTGGGCTGCGCTCAGCATGCCGCTGGCGGCATACGCATTCAAAGCCTCTTGGGTACAAGCAGGCAATATGACTTTCTCGCCATCAAACACCGGTTCTTCGATGTCGACGGTGCGGTTGAACGGCGCGTATTTTTCGCGGGCCATGCGCTCACAGGTATCGAGCACCGCATCAAAGGTTTCGCGTGAATGGTCAGCAAACCGCTCACGGGTTTGCAATTCCTCTGTGTGGAGCCATTCGTACAGCAAAAAATCGACAGTGTTGCGCAAGGTCATGGGGTGACTTTAAAAGAAAAAAACCCGTCACGCAGGACGGGTTGTCTTGTGGATGACTGTCAAATTCAGAGCACTTCAAACACGCCTGCAGCGCCCATGCCGCCGCCAATGCACATGGTGACACAGACGCGCTTGGCGCCCCGACGCTTGCCTTCAATCAGCGCATGACCCGTCAGACGCTGGCCACTGACGCCGTAGGGGTGACCCACCGCAATCGCACCGCCGTTGACATTGAGCAATTCAGGCGGAATACCGAGTTTGTCACGGCAGTACAGCACTTGCACAGCAAACGCCTCGTTGAGTTCCCACAAATCGATGTCGTTGATGGTCAAGCCCAGGCGTTTGAGCACTTTGGGAATGGCATACACCGGACCGATACCCATTTCGTCGGGTTCACATCCGGCCACGGCAAAGCCCAAAAAACGGCCAAGGGGGTTAAGATTGTGCTTGGCGGCGTAGTCTTCACTGGTGATCACGCAAGCACCGGCACCATCCGAGAACTGCGAAGCATTGCCAGCCGCAATCACGCCACCAGGTACCGCTGGCTTGATGCTGGAGATGCCTTCGGCTGTGGTGCCTTCACGCAGTCCTTCATCCACATTGACAGTGACTTGTTTGGTCATCATGCCCATGACTTTGTCGACCACGCCGGCTTGCACAGTGATCGGTGCGATTTCATCGTTGAATTTGCCTGCCGCTTGGGCCGCGCAGGCCTTTTGTTGGCTGGCCGCGCCGTACTCGTCCATGCGGTCGCGGCCGATGTTGTAACGCTTGGCCACTTGTTCAGCGGTTTGTAACATGTTCCAGTAAATCTCTGGTTTTTTCTTCATCAGTGCGGGGTCAGAGAGCATGTGTTGGTTCATCTCTTGTTGCACACAAGAAATACTTTCCACACCACCTGCCACGTAGACATCGCCTTCGCCAGCGATCACGCGCTGTGAAGCCAATGCAATGGTTTGCAGACCCGATGAGCAAAAACGGTTGACGGTCAAACCGCTGACGGTGATGGGGCAATCTGCCATCAACGCAATTTGCCGGGCGATGTTGGCACCGGTCGCGCCCTCTGGGTTGGCACAACCCATGATGACATCCTCGACGTCGGCCGCATCAATGCCGGCCCGGGCAATGGCGTGTTTGACGGCGTGGCCACCCAAGGTGGCGCCATGGGTCATGTTGAAAGCGCCTCTCCAGCTTTTGGCCAAGGGCGTACGTGCAGTGGAAACAATGACAGCGTTGGTCATGGGAACTCCTTAATTGAATGTTTTGCCTTCAGCGACCAAGCGAGCGAGCAGAGGTGCTGGTTGCCAAAATGATGCGTCGTCGTGCGGGTTTTTTGCGAACCGGTTCATGGCTTGAACCATATTGAACAAACCAAAATGGTCCGCATACATCATCGGGCCGCCTCGGTAGATGGGAAAGCCGTAGCCAGTGATGTAGACCATGTCGATGTCGCTGGCACGCGCTGCAATGCCCTCTTCCAAGATATGCGCGGCTTCGTTGACCAAAGAAAACACCAAGCGCTGAACGATTTCATCGTCGCTGATTTTGCGGACCTCGATACCCAAGGACTGGCGATGGTTCGCGATCATGTCTTCGACTTCTTTGCTGGGAATCGCATCGCGCTTGCCAGCTTGGTAGTCATACCAGCCTTTACCCGCTTTTTGTCCAAAGCGGCCCATTTCGCACAACAAGTCTGCGGTCTTGCTGTATTTCATGTCGGGCTTTTCCAAGTAACGGCGTTTGCGAATCGCCCAACCGATGTCGTTGCCGGCCAAGTCGCCCATGCGAAACGGGCCCATGGCAAAGCCAAATTTTTCAACCGCCTTGTCTACCTGTTGCGGCGTGCAACCTTCTTCGATCAAGAAACCCGCTTGGCGGCTGTACTGTTCGATCATGCGGTTGCCTATGAAGCCATCACACACACCCGAGACCACTGCGGTTTTCTTGATTTTTTTGGCGACCGCCATGACCGTGGCCATGACGTCTTTGGCGGTGTCTGCACCGCGCACCACTTCCAGCAGTTTCATCACATTGGCTGGGCTGAAAAAATGCAAGCCGACGACGTCCTGCGGACGTTGTGTGAAATGGGCAATCGCGTTGACATCCAACGTAGAAGTATTGGAGGCCAGAATGGCACCGGGCTTCATCACTTCGTCGAGTTTTTTGAACACCTGTTCCTTGACACCTATCTCTTCGAAAACCGCTTCAATCACCAAGTCTGCGTCTTTCAAATCTTCGTAGTTCAAGGTGGTGCTGAGCAAGTCCATGCGCTGTTTGAGTTTGTCCTCTTTGAGCTTGCCCTTTTTGACTTGCGCTTCATAGTTGCTGCGCATGATGCCGACACCTTTGTCCAAGGCCTCTTGCTTCGTCTCCAAAATTTTGACGGGAATACCTGCGTTGAGAAAATTCATGCTGATGCCGCCACCCATGGTGCCCGCACCGATCACGGCCACCGACTGGATGTCTCTTTGCGGTGTATCGGCGGGCACATCGTCGATTTTCGAAGCCGCGCGTTGGGCCACAAACAAATGGCGCAATGCACGGCACTCGGGCGTCCACATCAGGTTAGTGAAAATTTCGCGCTCTGCCGCCATGCCTTGGTCAAATTTCATCTTGGTGGCGTTTTGCACCGCTTCAATGCATTTGGGCGGCGCGGGGTATTTGCCTTTGGTCATGCCGTTGACCATGTTGTGGCTGAATTTGAAAAAAGCGTCTGCGTTGGGGTGCTTGCAAGGCAGGTTGCGAACCAGCGGCAGTGGCGAAGTGCCCACCACGCCTTGGGCAAATGCAATCGCTTCTTGCAGCAAACTGTCTTTGGATTCGGCCATTTGGTCAAACAATTTTTGTCCGGGCAACATGGCGAGCATTTCGCTCTTGACAGGTTCACCGCTGACGATCATGTTCAATGCCGCCTCGACACCAATCACTCTGGGTAGGCGCTGGGTGCCGCCTGCGCCGGGGATCAATCCCAACTTGACTTCGGGCAAAGCCACATCGCAACCCGGTGCAGCCACGCGGTAATGGCAACCGAGCGCCAATTCAAGACCGCCGCCCATGGCCACGCTGTGAATAGCTGCAACCACCGGTTTGCTGCAGTTTTCAATGGCAGAAATCACGCTGAGTAAATTTGGCTCTTGAAGCGCTTTGGGTGAGCCAAATTCTTTGATGTCAGCACCGCCTGAAAAAGCTTTGCCTGCACCCGTGACCACGATGGCTTTGACCGCGTCGTCAGACACCGCTTGCTGCAACCCCTGCACGATGGCTTGTCGGGTGGCCAATCCCAGTCCATTGACGGGCGGGTTATTCATGGAGATCACGGCGACATCGCCATGAACAGCGTAATCAGCACTCATGTAGGTTCCTTGAGAATGGAGATGGATTAAAAAAGAACGATCGTACTTTTTTGCAGATTGTAGACCGAAGTTCTAGGCTTTTGTCAGACCTCGAGCCATTCTTTGCGAACAGCCGTGTCTTCCTTTAAACGGGCAGGCGTGCCATCAAACACCATGCTGCCGTGTCCCATGACCAAAGCACGGTCAGAGATTTGCATTGCAATGGTGAGTTTTTGTTCGATCAACAACACAGAAACACCCCGGTGACGAAGCTCTTGCAGAAACACACCAACTTGCTCGACGATTTTGGGCGCCAGCCCTTCGGTGGGTTCATCGATGATGATGAGCTCAGGGTCGCCCATGAGGGTGCGACACAAAGTCAGCATTTGCTGTTCACCGCCAGACAACACGCCTGCTTCGGTGTGCTGGCGTTCCCGCAACCGTGGAAACAGCTGGTACATGTCTTCAAACTGCCAGCGACCTGTGGGAACTTTGCCTTTGAGGCCCAGCAACAAGTTTTGATGAACCGTGAGCTTGGGAAAAATATCGCGGTTCTCTGGCACATAACCAATACCCATGTGCGCGATGTCAAACGGTTTGCGATGGACCAAGCTCTGACCGTGAAAGGTCATGGTGCCGTGGCAATCTACCAAGCCCATGATGGCTTTGGCGGTGGTTGAACGGCCCGAGCCGTTGCGCCCAAGCAGCGCCACGATTTCGCCTTGCGCGATGTCAAAGCTCACACCTTGCAGCACATGGCTTTTGCCGTAATACGCATGGAGTTGGTCGATATGCAGCATATTCAATGGCCCTGGTCCGGTGAACTGCCCAAATAGGCCTCTTGTACCCGGGCATTGGCACGCACATTGTCTGGGGTGTCAAAAGCAATCACTTCACCATAGACCAATACCGCAATTTTGTCGGCCAAACCAAACACCACGCCCATGTCATGTTCCACCGCCAGCAGGGTTTTGCCTTGTGTCACGGTTTTGATCAACGCGATGAAACGCTCGGTCTCGCTTTTGCTCATGCCCGCGGTGGGTTCATCCAGCAACACCACATCGGCACCGCCAGCCATGGTGATGCCGATTTCCAAGGCGCGTTGTTCAGCGTAGGTAAGATTCATCGCCAACACATTCCGCTTGTTTGCCAATTGGATCCGCTCCATCCACAGTTGTGCCAATTCGTTCGCGTCTTTCAAGCGGCTTAAAAATGACCAAAAGCTGTAGCGGTGTCCTAAGCTCCAAAGCACAGAGCAGCGCAGATTTTCAAACACACTCAACTTGGGAAAAATATTGGTGATTTGAAAACTGCGTGACAAACCTTGGCGGTTGATTTCAAAGGGCTTGAGTCCGTCAATGCGTTGCCCGTGCAAATGGATTTCTCCGCTGGTTGGCGCGAATCTGCCGCTGATCAAATTGAAAAGCGTGGATTTGCCCGCGCCATTGGGGCCAATGATGGCCACTCGCTCTCCGGCTTGCACGCTTAAATCAACCCCGCGGATGATTTGTGTTTTGCCAAATTGCTTGTGCAGGTTGCGCAAAACCAAGGAAGGCGATTGGCTCACGGCTTGCTCCCTGCGCCGGCCAGATCGGCTTGAACTTGGTCCCAGACCCCCATGAACCGTTTGCGTTGCCATTCAAACAAGCCCAAGCCTGCCAGCAACAAACTGCCTGCAAACCACCAGTGGCTGGCGGCATGCGTGTCTAAAGTGATACCTGCAAACACCAACTGAGAACTCATGGCAGCATTGAGTTGCAAGTGATAAACCATCTCAATCAATGCACTCGCACCCGCCAGCATCAATAAACCGGACAGGAGTAAACCCACATAGCCATTGAACAATCGGCCGAAAGCACCCGCTTTGAATATGCGCAAGTTGACCATGATCAATGCAGCAAAACCGCCGGGGGCGTACACCACCATGAAAAGAAATACGAATCCCAGATAAAGCAGCCAGGCCTTGGTCAATTCAGACAACAATACAAAAGCCAACACCATCAAAATGCCACCCAGCACTGGCCCGAAAAAGAAGGTTGCGCCACCCAAGAAAGTGAACAGCAAATATGCGCCTGATCGGGCTGGGCCAACCACTTCGGCCGTGACGATTTCAAAATTGAGCGCACCCAAACCACCTGCGATGCCCGCAAAAAAACCTGCAATGATGAATGCACGGTAACGCACCTGCTGGGTGTTGTAACCAATGAATTCCACACGTTCAGGGTTGTCGCGAACGGCGTTCAAGATGCGGCCCAAAGGGGTTTGTGTCAATGCATACAACAAAACCATGCTGACAAAAGTGTAGAGCGCAATCAGGTAGTACACCTGGCGTTGCGGGCCAAAATTGATACCCATGACCGCTTCGCCCACGACCCGGTTACCCGACACCCCAGCCTCACCGCCAAAAAATTCAGAAAACATCAGAGACATGGCAAACACCAACTCCGCCATGCCCAATGTGATCATGGAGAACGTGGTCCCAGATTTGCGCGTGGTGACAAAACCCAATAAAACGGCAAAGCCCATGCCGGCCAAACCACCCACCAAGGGCAGCACAGAGACGGGCAAATAAAAACTGCCCTGCCCGACCATGTTGAGCGCATGGATAGTGAAATAACTGCCCATGCCGCTGTAGACCGCATGACCAAAACTCAGCATGCCGCCTTGACCCAACAAGATGTTGTAAGACAGGCAAGCGATGATGGCGATGCCCATTTGCGACATCATGGTCATCGATAAATTGCTGGTGAACACCCAAGGCGCCAATACCAGCAACATGGCAAACAGCCCCCAAACCCATTGGTCAGATGAAACCACAGAGGATTTGCTAACCAGGTCAGACATCGCGCGTACCCAATAAGCCCCGTGGGCGGAAGATAAGAATCAACACAAGCAGCAAATAAGGCAGCACTGGAGCCGCTTGCGACACCGACAGTTGCAGCATGGTGTTATTTTGTGCATTGGCAGACAGTTTGACACCCAAGTCGGAGAGGAACTGCAATATAGAGTAATCCACTGCAACAGCAAATGTTTGTATGACACCAATCAAAATAGATGCAAGGAACGCACCGCTGAGCGAACCCATGCCGCCCACCACCACCACCACAAAGATGACAGAACCAACCGTCGCTGCCATGGCGGGTTCGGTGATGAAAGTAAAGCCGCCAATCACACCCGCCAAGCCGGCCAAGCCAGTACCCATGGCAAAAACCAACATGAAAATACGCGGCACATTGTGTCCCAAGGTTTCCACGGTTTCAGGGTGGGTAAGCGCAGCCTGAATAATCAAACCAGCTCGTGTGCGGGTCAGCACCCACCACAAGCTCACCACCATCCCAATGGCAGTGAGCATGATGAAACCACGCGTCGCAGGAAAAGGTGAGCAGACAATCCGGACAGCAAGATCTGCCGGGGTACAAATGCCGCCTGCGGCACCAGCCACCAGCGACAAACCCTCGGCAGAATGGTTGATCAGTGTGAACAATGGGCCTTGTAAGAAAGCAGGTGCAGTGAAATCAACCGCTACCCTGCCCCATACCAGCTGCACCACTTCCAACACCACGTAGGACAACCCGAAGGTGACCAGCAATTCAGAGACGTGGCCCATTTTGTGCACCCGCCGCAGCACCTGGCTTTCAAACAACGCGCCAGCGGCGCCGGTCAGCAGCGGCGCCAAGACAAGCGCCACCCAAAAACCCAAGACGCCACTCAAGGTGTAACCAAAATACGCGCCAAGCATGTAAAAGCTGGCGTGGGCGAAATTGAGCACACCCATCATGCTAAATATCAGGGTGAGACCTGAGCTCAACATGAACAGCAGCAAGCCGTAGCTCAAACCGTTCAACATGGAAATCACAAAAAATTCCATGTCAGGCCCGCGCGTTTGGGTGAGAAGAGCGCCTGCAAGCAGACGGGTACAGCAAAAAAGTCACGTCAGGGCGTCTTCATTTGGCAGCTGGTAGGTGTGCTGGACACATAAGGCTCAAAGGTTTTGACCGGGGCCAATGTCATGCCAGTGTTCTCTGGGCTGTAAGGGTATTTTTTGTCAGCCTTTTGCCAAACAGTCACGTACAAAGTTTGCTGCAACTGGTGGTCAAGTTTGCGCATCTCCATGTCACCATTAAAGCCTTTGAACTTGTACCCGTGCATGGCTGCCGCAACTTTGACCGGATCGGTGGATTTGGCTTGCGCCATGGCACCCGTGAGCACATCAAAAATACTGATCATGGAACCGGTGTACAAATCGTCTTTGAACTTGGCTTTGAAACCGTCTCGGTACTTGGCCATGGGACCGGTCATGTTGTAGTGGGCGTAGGCCACTTGGTACACCCGGCCTGCAGCGCCTTGGCCCAAAGCGGTTGGTGTGCCTGTGACACCTGTGTAGTAAGTGAAAAAGCGTCCTGTGTAGCCTGCTTCATTCGCGGCTTTGACCAACAAGGCCAAGTCAGAACCCCAGTTGCCAGTGATGACCGAATCAGCTCCGGAGGCTTTGATTTTGGCAATGTATGGCGCGAAATCGCGAACTTGCGCCAGCGGGTGAAGGTCTTCGCCAACGATTTGTATGTCGGGGCGTTTGCGTGACAAGGTTTCTTTCGCGTATTTAACAACTTGCTGACCGTGAGAATAGTTTTGGTTGAGCAGGTAAATCTTTTTGACATCAGGCAGGTCTTTGATGAACGTTGTCAACGCTTCCATTTTCATGGATGTGTCCGCGTCAAAACGGAAATGCCAGTAACTGCATTTGTGGTTGGTCAAATCTGGGTCAACCGCTGAATGGTTCAGAAAAATGATTTCTTTACCGGGGTTGCGTTCGTTGTGCTTGTTGACAGCGTCTACCAAAGCACCCGCCACCGAGGATCCATTGCCTTGGGTGATGTAGCGCACCCCTTGGTCCATGGCCGCTTTGAGTTGGTTCAGACTTTCAGCAGGACTGAGCTTGTTGTCCATGCCAATGATTTCGAATTTCACCCCAGCCGCATTGCCCTTGTTGTACTCCTCTGCAAGGTATTGCAAGGTTTTGAGCTGGTTGGAGCCCACCGGTGCCATCAAACCCGAGAGTGGGTCTATCCAGGCAATCTTGACGGTTTCACCTTTTTGGGCATAAGACACCAAAGAAAAACCGCCCAATACCAAGGCCATAGCCAATTTGCGAAAAAGCATTCTTTTCTCCTCATTCATAGACACTCAAGCCTAACGGATTTTCGGGTTGACCCTGCAAGGGTTAGCCCTAGAAACCGTGACGACATTTGGGTTTCATGGGGGTAACTGATAGTCGGCAAGTTGTTCTCGCAAACGTGTTTTCAACATTTTTCCGGTGGCGCCCAAGGGAATGTTTTCAACGAACACCACATCATCAGGGATTTGCCATTTGGCAATTTTGCCCTCGTAAAACTTCAAGAGTTCGTCTCGGGTCACCGTGGCCGTGGGTTTTTTCACCACCACCACGATCGGCCTTTCGTCCCATTTGGGATGCGCCATACCGATACAAGCGGCCATGGCAACATCGGGATGGGCCATGGCGATATTTTCGACATCGATGGAGCTGATCC
>SXWY01000070.1 GCA_005789825.1 Burkholderiales bacterium
CTGGATGTCGGCGAAGGCCGCATGCGCAATGTGTTCAGCGGCATTGCCAGCGCGTACAAGCCCGAAGACCTGATCGGCAAACTCACGGTCATGGTCGCCAACTTGGCGCCGCGCAAAATGAAATTTGGCGTCTCTGAAGGCATGGTGCTCGCGGCTTCGCACACCGATGAAAAAGCGCGGCCTGGCATTTATGTGCTCAACCCTTGGCCAGGCGCCCAGCCGGGCATGCGCGTTCGCTGATTGCCAGGCCTCATGAATGCAACCGTGCGCATCGGCGCCGTCTTGTTGGCAGCAGGTGCGGGTTCACGCATGGGTCACAAGCCCAAATCCTTGTTGCAACTGGATGGTCAACCGTTGATCAAACGCATGGTCAACCACTTGCTGCAAGCTGGCGTGTCACAACTGGTGGTCGTTCTCGGTCACTATGCCGTTGACATCGGTGCGGCCATCGAGGGTTTGCCTGTTGACAGCGTGCTCAATCCGGACCCCGGTCAAGGTTTGGTGTCATCGCAGCGATTGGGCTTGCAAGCCATTTCCCCCAACACAGCGTTGGTGGTGATGGCGCTGGCAGACCAACCCTTGGTGAATGCGTCCGACATAGACATGCTGGTGCAAGTGTTCATGAAGCGACCGGCGGGCACCGAGATGCTGTTTCCTTGGGTGCATGGACAGCCCGGCAACCCAGTGTTGCTGAGCGCCACCGCCCGCGCTGAGATTCTTTCTGGCGACAGCCAATGGGGCTGTAAAGAGTGGCGTCAACACCATGCCGAACGCACCCACCGCCACGAATGCAATAACCTCCACTTCACCACAGACTTGGACCGCCCACAAGACATCAGCGACTTTGAGCGTAAATACGGTGCACGCTTGCACTGGCCGACCAACCAGTGAACCGCCTCCCAATGACAGCATGCATGACAAATCCATGATGTCACTGCGGACTGCCACACGGTATGCATGGTGACGGATGTGCCCACTGGGTAGAATTCTCACTTTAGAAAGACCAGCCAGCCATGTCCCTGTTCAGTCGCCCCGCCTACACCTCTGAAACCACCGCGTTTTTGCAACAACTCAAAGCTGCCAAGCCCACGCTTGAGGCCGAGCAGCGCCAAGCACGCGCTATGTGGTGGGACAAGCGGGTCAACCGCCAAGAGCAAGCTGAATTCAAAGACGCTCGGGTGGCACAAAAACCGTATGTGTACTTGAGTTCGACCCCCAAGTGACTGCCCCGACCGTGCCCCACTGGCCCAGCGGCCCGAATGCTGATTTGCCACACATGCCGTCGGTGATTGACCATGTGGCGGTGGCACGCTTATACGGCGAACCCTTGTTTACCATGCCGCAGGATTTGTACATCCCGCCGGATGCACTGCAAATTTTTCTCGAAGCATTTGAAGGTCCACTGGATTTACTGCTTTATCTGATTCGCAAGCAAAACTTCAATATTCTGGACATCCCCATGGCGGGACTGACGCGTCAATACCTCAGTTACGTCGAGGAAATTCGCAAAACCAATCTGGAATTGGCCGCTGAATATTTGTTGATGGCGGCCATGTTGATTGAGATCAAGTCACGCATGTTGCTGCCGCCCAAAAAAGTGGCCGATGGTGCCGAGGCGGAAGATCCCAGAGCCGAATTGGTGCGTCGATTGCTCGAATACGAACAACTCAAACTGGCAGCGGCAAGATTGCATGCCGTGCCGCAACACGGTCGAGATTTTTTGCGTGCGCAGGTTTACATTGAACAATCCTTGCAACCGCGTTTTCCGCATGTAGACGTGCCTGACTTGCAAGCCGCGTGGGCCGACATTTTGCGACGGGCCAAATTGGTTCAACACCACAAAATCAGTCGCCAAGAATTGTCCGTGCGTGAGCACATGAGCATCGTGCTGAAAAAACTCCAAGGCCAACGCTTTGTAGAATTTGACCAACTGTTTGACCCTGCCTTGGGCGTGCCCGTGTTGCTGGTCACGTTCATTGCCTTGCTGGAACTGGCCAAAGAAATGCTGGTGGACATCACCCAAGCCGAGGCCTACGCCCCCATTTATGTCCGTTTGGCCTACGCGCCTACCCATTGACATCTCTCCACCAAAGGAAACACCGCCATGAGCGTCCAGCCCTCAGCGCCCCCCGCCGGCAAACGCCCTGCCATGACCCTGCACAGCCTGATGAAAATGCTGGCCGATGGCGAAAAAATCAGCATGCTCACCGCCTATGACGCCAGCTTTGCAGCGGTTGCCGATTTGGCCGGGGTCGACATCATTCTGGTAGGCGATTCTTTGGGCATGGTTTGCCAAGGACACAACAGCACCTTGCCGGTCACTTTGGATGACATGCGCTACCACGTTGAATGCGTGGTACGGGGTCTGCAAAAACAAAACGGTCGTCCATTGGTATTGGGTGACATGCCGTTTGGCTGCTACGCCACGCCCGAACAAGCCTTTCGCAGCGCCAGTGTGTTGATGCAAGCCGGGGCACACATGGTCAAGTTAGAAGGCGGTGCATGGTTGGCGCCGACCGTGGAGTTTTTGGTGACCCGAGGCATCCCTGTGTGTGGCCATATCGGCTTGACGCCGCAAAGCGTCAACACCTTGGGCGGCTACCGTGTGCAAGGGCGCACAGAGTCTGCAGCGCAGCAACTGATGCAAGATTCTTTGCAATTGCAAAATACAGGTGCACAAGCTTTGGTGCTGGAAATGGTGCCTGCGTCCTTGTCTGGCGAAATCACCCGCGCACTGACCAGTTGCGCCACGATAGGCATTGGAGCGGGTGTGGACACCGCAGGGCAAATTTTGGTGTTGCACGACATGCTGGGTGTCACACAAGGCAAGGTGCCTAAATTCGCCCACAATTTCATGGCTGAGACGGGCAGTGTGCTGGGTGCCATGCAAGCGTTTGTTCAGTCCGTCAAAGAAAAACGCTTCCCCGTCAACGAACTGCACGCTTGGTAAGTCTTTCATGTTGATTGCGCGCACGGTGGACGAGTTGCGCCACCATCTCTTTGCTTTTAACAAACCCGTTTTTGTGCCCACCATGGGCAATCTGCACGAAGGCCATGTGAATTTATTGCGCTTGGCCAAGCCTTTGGGTGACGTGACAGTGGCCAGCATCTTCGTCAATCGCTTGCAGTTTTTGCCCCATGAGGATTTCGCCAGTTATCCACGAACCTTCGACAGCGACTGTCAACAATTACAAACGCATGGTTGTGACGTGTTGTTCGCGCCGGATGAATCCACGCTCTACCCGCAACCGCAAACCTTCAAAGTGCAACCCGATCCCACGTTAGCCGATATTTTGGAAGGCGAATTCAGACCCGGTTTTTTCACCGGTGTTTGCACCGTGGTGCTAAAGCTCTTTCATTGCGTGTTCAATGGCGGTGCCGGAGTTGCTGTGTTTGGCCAAAAAGATTACCAACAGCAATTGATTTTGAAACACATGGTGCAGCAATTGGCCATGCCCATCGAGATCGTCACCGGTACCACCACCCGAGCGCCAGACGGGTTGGCGTTGAGTTCACGCAATGGCTACCTCAGCCCGACAGAGCGCACAGAAGCGGTCCAACTCTCCTTGGCATTGCGCAGCTTGGCGCAAGCGGCACGCGCTGCCAAAACAACGGGTTCGCTAGATGTCGCTGCTGCAGAAAACCATGCGATGCAATCGCTGCGCCACAGAGGTTGGCAACCCGACTACGTCACTTTGCGCCATGCCCACGATTTGTCTGCGGTCACCCAACTGTCTGACCAAGCCATGGTGGTGTTGGGCGCGGCCAAATTGGGCACGACGCGACTGATTGACAACGCAGAAGTTTGAGCCTGTTGTCGTTCACTTGACAGCGCCACCCTTGTTCCAAAAACGCGCTGGCGATTATTCACCCTTGGCACCGCGCCCCATCAACGCAGCCACGGCATCGCGGGCATTGACCTTGCCTTCCAGCACCGACACCACCGCTTGTGCAATCGGCATTTCAACGCCCAACCCATGGGCACGTTGCACCACCGTCCGAGCGCTGTAAACACCTTCTGCGACATGGCCGAGCGCCTGCAGCACCTCTGGCAATGACTGCCCTTGCGCCAACCCCATGCCCACTTGGCGGTTGCGTGACAAATCGCCGGTGGCGGTGAGCACCAAATCGCCCAAACCACTCAAACCCATGAACGTGTCTGCTCGTGCTCCCATGGCCATACCTAAACGGGTCATTTCTGCCAAACCGCGTGTGACCAAGGCAGCCCGCGCGTTCATGCCCAATTGAAGACCATCGCACAAACCGGTGGCAATGGCCATGACGTTTTTGACAGCGCCCCCGATTTCCACACCGACGACATCGTCATTGCCATAAATCCGCAAACTGCCGCCGTGAAACGCTTGCACCAAGGCATCGCGGACATGGGCATGCTGGCTGGCAGCGACCAATGCAGCAGGCAAACCCGAGGCCACCTCTTGGGCAAAACTCGGCCCACTCAACACGCCCGCATGCAAATGGCTGGCCACTTGCTGTTGTACTTCGTGCGCCAGCAAGCCATGGGAAGGTACATCTGCGCTGAGGCTTTGAGTGGCTTCAAATCCTTTGCATAACCAGACCACCGGTGCGTGCGATGCGCATGTGGCTAAATCCGTCAGTAAGCCACGCAACGAGGCCATGGGCACCGCCAGCAACACCAAGTTTGTCGAAGGCAAGAGTTGGTGCAGAGGCGCATTGCTGAGCGCGATCGAATCGGGGAGTGCGATACCGGGCAAATAGCGATGGTTGATACGCTGGTGAACCATGTCTTGCACATGGTCTATCTGCCTGGCCCACAAGGTGACCGTGTGTCTTTGACTGGCTTGGATGGCCAGCGCCGTGCCCCAGGCGCCAGCACCGGCGATCAATAAATTCACTGCAGTTGTTGCTCAGCTTTCATGCGCTGCTGCTGGTCGTACATGGCTTGGAAATTGATTTCAGCCATGTGCACCGGCGGGAACCCAGCACGCTGAATCACGTCAGCGACGTTGCTGCGCAAATAGGGGTAAATGATTTGCGGACAAGCAATGCCCGTGATGGGTTGTAACTGGCCTTCTGGCATGTGGCGTATTTCAAAAATACCCGCTTGCTTGGCTTCCACCAAAAACATGGTTTGTTCGTTGATTTTGGCGGTGACGGTGGCGGTGACGGTGATCTCGTAGACGCCATCAGCTACTTGCTCAGAATCCAAGCCAATTTGGATATCGACCGCTGGTTGGTCTTGGGACAACAAAATAGCGGGGGAATTGGGTTGTTCCAAGGACATGTCTTTGAGATAGACACGCTGGATAAGAAATACGGGTTCGAGGTTGTCTGCCATGTTGGCTTTTCCTGACAAGAAAAACCCGCTGTGCGGCAAGGCCTGAGCGGGTTAGGTTAAAAAAATAGATTATCTCAGCTCGCTTGTAACAGCGGCAGCAGACCGCCACGGCTGTCTAACGCCATCAAATCGTCACAACCGCCTATGTGCACATCACCGATAAAAATTTGCGGAACCGTGCGCCTGCCGGTCAAAGCCATCATGCGGTCACGTTCCTGATCGGACAAATCGATACGCACCTCCTCAATATGAGACACACCGCGGGCTTTCAACAAATGTTTGGCGCGGGTGCAGTAAGGACAAACTGCGGTGGTGTACATCTTGACGGGTGGCATGGTTGTGATGGGCAGGTTCAAGCGGTTTTTTCCAGTGGCAAGTTGGCATCTTGCCAATTTTTCAATCCGCCGCCCAAACTATGGACTTTTTCATAACCCATTTGCAGGGCAATGCGCTGGGCTTTTTGGGATCGCATGCCGCTGGCACACACCAGTATCAAAGGCCGTTTTTTGTCGGGCACGGCTTTGGCAAGTTCAGCAGCGATATTTTCCACCGCTACATGGCGAGCACCGATCAAATGTCCGCTGGCAAATTCTTCTGCGCTTCGCACATCGACCACATGGGCTTTTTCGCGGTTGATCAACAACACCGCTTGTGTAGGCGTCAGCCCGGGTGCGCCCATGGCCTGTAACGCAGGAAGCAACAATGCAGTGCCGGAAATCACAGCAACAGACACCAACATCCAGTTATCGATTAAAAAATTCACGCGCTAAACCCTTCTGACAGAAGTGGGGCATTCTAGAATCCTTTTCAACTGTTTTCATTGGCAAGGTTTCTCTTTCATGCACAAACTCGTACTCATACGCCACGGCGAATCGCTGTGGAACCTGGAAAACCGGTTTACCGGTTGGACCGATGTTGAATTGACCGCCACCGGCGTGGCGCAGGCCAAACAAGCAGGCCTCACTCTCAAAAACCACGGATTCGATTTTGATTTGGGCTACACGAGCATGCTGAGGCGAGCCATTCACACCCTGTGGCATGCCTTGGACAGCATGGAGCGCAGTTGGTTACCGGTTGCCCACCACTGGCGCTTGAACGAGCGACATTACGGTGCGCTCCAAGGTTTGAACAAAACCGAAACCGCAGAAAAATACGGTGATGCACAAGTGTTGGCCTGGCGGCGCAGTTACGACGTGCCGCCACCGGCTTTGCGCCCAGACGACGCCCGATGCGAACGCCACGATTTGCGTTACGCCAAATTGCAACCGGGCCAAGTGCCGCTTACCGAATGCCTCAAAGACACCATCGAACGGGTCATGCCGTTTTGGAACGACGCGATTGCACCCGCGATGCGCAGCGGCAAACGCGTTCTGATCAGCGCGCATGGCAACTCCATCCGTGCCATGGTCAAATATTTGGACGGCATCTCTGACCAAGACATCGTCGGCTTGAACATACCCAATGGAGTACCTTTGGTCTATGAATTGGATGCAGATTTGCGCCCAATCCAGCATTACTACCTGTGAACAATCCCTGGCATGGTTTTGGCGCATAACGCAGGGGTTATGCCCCGCAGAGGCCACAAGCAGCGGCCTATAGGCAGTAGACTATCTACCTAAATCGCCACGTCAGCGGGCGTCAAACATGGGCAGGACTTATATGGGTCAGAAACTCAAAATTGCAGGTTGGTTGACAGTGGGCGCACTCACGGGTGCGCTCACCACGTTCTCGCTTCAAACCGTGGCCCGCGCCAACATGACGCCGTTGCCACTGGAAGAACTGCAGCAATTGGCTGCGGTTTTCAGCATGGTCAAGTCCGATTATGTCGAGCCCGTTGATGAGAAAAAACTGATCAACGACGCCATCTCTGGCATGGTGGCCAGCCTTGACCCGCATTCCCAATATTTCGACAAAAAATCCTACAAAGAATTCCGCGAAGGCACGTCAGGCAAATTCGTCGGTGTGGGCATTGAAATTTCGCAAGAAGAAGGTTTGGTCAAAGTGGTGTCGCCGATCGAAGGCTCACCCGCTGACCGGGCTGGGCTCAAGCCTGGCGACCTGATCACCAAAATCGACGATGCCGTGGTCAAAGGCATGACGCTCAATGATGCAGTCAAACGCATGCGCGGTGAGCCCAAAACCAAGGTTGTACTCACCATCTTTCGCAAAGACGAAAACCGCACTTTCCCTGTGACCATCATCCGCGAGGAAATCAAAACCGTCAGCGTCAAAAGCAAAATGATCGAAAACGGTTACGGCTGGGTGCGTGTCAGTCAGTTCCAAGAACGCACGGTCGATGACCTGACCCGCAAACTCGAAGAGTTGTACAAACAAGACCCCAAAATGAAAGGCTTGGTACTCGATTTCCGCAATGATCCCGGCGGTTTGCTCGATGCCGCTGTGGCCATCTCAGCTGTGTTTTTGCCAGACAACGTGACCGTGGTGTCTACCAACGGCCAATTGGAAGAAAGCAAATTCACTTTCAAGGCCGCGCCTGATTACTATCTGCGCCGCGGCGGTCAAGACACGGTCAGCAACTTGGCCAGCAAAACACAAAACTTCTACAAAAAAGTGCCTCTGGTGGTGCTGGTGAACGAGGGCTCAGCCTCTGCCAGCGAAATTGTGGCCGGCGCATTGCAAGACCACAAACGTGCGGTGCTGTTGGGCAGCCAAACCTTTGGCAAAGGCTCGGTACAAACCATTCGCCAACTCGGCGCGGACACCGCACTCAAAATCACCACAGCCCGTTACTACACGCCCAACGGAAGATCGATCCAAGCCAAAGGCATCGTGCCAGATTTGCTGGTTGACGACACCGCCGAAGGCAGCCCGTATGCTGCTTTGCGCACCCGCGAAGCCGATTTGGAAAAACACCTCAACAGCGGCCAAGGCGCTGAAGTGAAAGACCCGGGCCGTGAAAAAGCCCGTGAAGAAGCGCTCAAGCGTTTGGAAGAAGAATCCAAAAAGCCTGCGGCAGAACGCAAAACCCCTGAATTCGGCAGTCCCGAAGACTTCCAATTGCAACAGGCGCTCAACCATTTGAAACGCCAACCGGTCAAAATCAGCAAAACCCTGACCGAGCGTCCGTTGGAAAAAAAGGAACCGTAAGGGGTGAATGACGCCCAACTGCTGCGTTATTCACGCCACATCCTGCTCAATGAGCTTGGAGACACCGGCCAAGAAAAGCTGCTCAACAGCCACGCACTCGTCGTTGGTGCAGGCGGTTTGGGCAGTGCAGCAGCGCTGTATTTGGCAGCGTCTGGGGTCGGACGCATCAGCTTGGTGGACCACGATCGGGTAGATCTCACCAACTTACAGCGCCAAATCGCCCACACCACTGCCCGTATTGATCAGCCGAAAGTGGCCTCAGCGCGGCTGTCCATGTTGGCGCTCAACCCCGGGATCGATGTCCAAGTGTTTGCTGAGCGCGCGGACGCCCATTGGTTGCACCAACAAATCGCCCATGTGGACGTGGCGTTGGATTGCACCGATAACTTCACCACCCGACATGCATTGAACGCCGCCTGCGTGGCCCATGCCGTGCCCTTGGTCAGCGGTGCGGTGATACGGTTTGACGGACAACTCACCACCTATGACACACGCCATCCGCTGTCGCCCTGCTATGCCTGCGTGTTTCCACCGGATGACGCGCCAGAGGAAGTGAGTTGTGCCACCATGGGCGTACTCGCGCCCTTGGTAGGTGTGATCGGCAGTTTGCAAGCCGCCGAAGCCCTCAAATTGCTGGCCAATATCGGTGGCTCTTTGGCTGGGCGTTTGCAATTGCTCGATGGTCACGATTTAAGCTGGACCGAAATGCGCTTACAGCGCCAAACCGACTGCCCGGTTTGCAGTCACCGCCCCAGCACATAGTGCAGAACCTGCACCTGCCCGCCGCTGTCAGCCTCTACAGTCTCTTGTGTTTCACACACAAACCCTGACCTGAGCGCCACCTTGATACTGGCCGTGTTGCGGGCGTCAATTCGGCACAGCATGCGCACATCGGGCCAATGTTGCCGCACATAGGCGGTCAGTGTTTGTACCGCTTCAACGGTGCGACCTTGCCCCTGAAAAGTTCGGCTGCACCAGTACCCCAATTCCCACGTGTGGCTGTCGTGGTCTAGGCGATGAAAACCGATGCTGCCCACCAATTGACCGCTGTCGGTGTCCCACATCAACAACGGCCAACGCAAACCCATCACCCAAGCGGCATAACAAGTCTGGCAATAGTCCTCAGATATATCGGCTGATTGCGGTTGTTGCGCCCAAGGCAGCGAGTCGGGCCATTGCCGCAATTGGTCCAAGGTGGACGCGACGGCTTGGTACAAGCACACGCCATCTGCGGGCATCGGACAACGCAACCACATGCGCGGTGTTTGCAAGGCCTGGGCAAACACCGCATCGGTCATGCGTTGACGATCCAACCTTCTAACCGGTCCATGTCTGCCGGCAATCCATACAAGGCGTCCCCGTGGGCATGTTGTTGTTGCGCCCAGCCGGCTTGCAGCATGCACATCACCGCGTCCAAGCTGTCACCGCTGGCGTCATCGACCAATCTGTCAGCCATGGCCGCACTGAGCTTCAAGCGCATTGGCAAATCGTCATGGCCCCAGACCAAGGCGTGCAACAGGTTTTTACGCGCGATCCAACGCTCGGTGTTTTGCTTGGCGACTGCGTCGTTTTTGTAACTTTGTCGTTGCAACACACGACGCGCCCACATGCCAGGGTACGTTTCCAACGCCACGCGCTGTGTGTCGCCGTCATGCAAGCCGGGGAAATGCACGCCCGCCTGCAACAACAACGGCACACCTGCATGCATCATGAACGCCACCGGCGGATTGACCCATTTCATGGAAGGGCTCGAACCGGCCGGTTGGTCTGTGGCGCGGTGTGCAAATTTCCCACCCACTGGGCGCGCTTGGCAAAACTGTGCAAACGCCAAACGGATTTGCACGCGGCTGAGTTGCGCGTAGTGCTGCATACAAGCATGCCATGCGGTGGGCCAACCCAGACTGAGCACCAATTCACGCGGCAATCCGAAGGGCAAATCGAAGCCGCCCACCCATTCGCGGTTGATTTGCAAGCAGTCGGAAAATGCAGACAAAGTGGGGTACTGCTCCAGCGACTTCAGAGACACCCGGTCACCTGCAAATTCACCCCAAGCCACAACGATCGGTTTGCGCTTAGAGGGGCTGCTGCTGAAATCGCAACCCAGCAGTCGCGTCATGTCCATCCGCCGCTGGCCAACAGGGCGCGCATGGTGTCAATTTTTTTGCGGAATCAGCGCCAAAAACTCGCGCCGCAAAATCGGGTCTTTCAAAAATGCACCGCGCATGACCGAGTTGATCATGCGGCTGTCCAAATCTTTGACGCCGCGCCAGGCCATGCAAAAATGCGTGGCTTCCATCACCAGCGCCAACCCATCGGGCCGTGTTTTTTGCTGGATCAGGTCTGCCAGTTGCACCACCGCCTCTTCTTGAATTTGTGGCCGGCCCATCACCCATTCGGCCAATCTGGCGTATTTGGACAAACCAATCACGTTGGTGTTTTCGTTGGGCAACACGCCTATCCAAATCTTGCCAATGATGGGACAAAAGTGGTGGCTGCAAGCGCTGCGAACCGTGATGGGGCCGACGATCATCAATTCATTGAGACGCTCAGCATTGGGAAATTCGGTGATGTCAGGCGAGGTGACATAGCGCCCGTTGAACACTTCTTTGATGTACATCTTGGCGAGCCGCTTGGCGGTCTCGTTGGTGTTGTGGTCGTTGTCTGTGTCGATCACCAGACTTTCGAGCACATGCTTCATTTTGTCTTCTACTTCCTGCAGCAAACTTTCGAGTTCACCGGGTTGTATGAATTCAGCAATGTTGTCGTTGGCGTGAAAACGTTGCTTGGCCGCTTTGACACGTTCGCGGATTTTCACGGAGATGGGAACGCCCTGGTCAACAAGGGATGAGGACATGGTGATTGGTTTCTTGATGGAAGTGACGGAATACTAACAGCCACCGGTGACGAAGTCGCTGCACCGCGCACAAAACCTTGGCTCACAGAGGAAGCCCCCGTTGGCGCAAACCGCTTGCGTTAAGTGGTCTTGAGATCGAGGTTGCGCAAGCGAATATGCAACTCGCGCAATTGCTTTTCATCGACCAATGACGGTGCTTGGGTCAGCAAACATTGGGCGCGCTGGGTTTTGGGGAAAGCAATCACATCGCGGATCGATTCTGCGCCGGTCATCAGCGTGACGATGCGGTCCAGGCCAAAGGCCAAGCCGCCGTGCGGAGGCGCACCGTACTGCAGCGCATCCAA
>SXWY01000071.1 GCA_005789825.1 Burkholderiales bacterium
GGCGCTGTTGAGCATTTCATAAAAGCACTGGTTCACCACCAACGGCAAGCCTTGACCGCCATAGGCCGGATCACAACTGAGCGCAGGCCAACCGCCTTGTGCGTATTGCGCAAAGGCTTGTTTGAAACCATCGGGGGTTTTGACTTCACGGGTGTGGGGATCCAGGCTGCAACCTTGTCGGTCGCCCACGGCATTGAGTGGCAACAACACCTCGGCGGCAAATTTACCGCCCTCTTCTAAAACGGCAGCAATGGTGTCGCTGTCAAGTTCGGCATGCGCAGGCAATTCGCGCAATTCGGTGGGTAAGTCCAGGACTTCGTTCAATACAAACTGCATATCGCGCAGCGGCGGGTTGTAAATGGGCATGGTGTCAGTCTTTCAAAGTGGATGCGCCATAGCGCAAAAGAATGTGTTCAAAACCCTGTTTGGCACGGCTCAGACTTTTGGCAGTCTTTAAGAAACGTGCTTCGTAATGCAAAGCCAAAATCAATCCATGGATTTCAAAGGACATTTGGGTGGCGTCTGTGTGCTCGGCCAAATGCTTTTCGTCGCGGGCTTGGCACACCGCCCGGTGCAGCGCGCTCAGCCAGGTTTTCACCGAACTGGCCAAGGCATCTCTGACCGGTCCGGGTCGGTCATCAAACTCGGCAGCGCCACTGATGTACAAACATCCTGAATCAATTTCAGCACTGGTGCGCGCCATCCAATTCAGAAACAACGCCTGCAACCTGGGCAAACCACGCGGCAGCTGCATGGCGGGAAAAAACACCTCTTGCTCAAACTGGTGGTGGTATTCACGAATCACCGAAATTTGCAGTTCTTCGCGGGAACCGAAATGGGCAAACACACCCGATTTGCTCATCTTCATCACTTCAGCCAGCGCGCCGATGCTCAAACCCTCCAAGCCGATTTGGGTGGCCAGTCCCAAGGCGGCTTCCACGATGGCGGCTTTGGTTTGCTGTCCTTTGTGCAGCAAACGCTGCTTGGACAAGGATTTATCGGTTTCTTTGGAAACCATGGCTGTTTTTGACATGGCGGGAGTCTAGCAAAAAAGAACGATCGTGCTATTTTATGGGCCTTGTCTGGGTTGGTGGTGTGGGATTGCATACACTCGTTTGCATGGAAACCACACGCATTTTGGCCATCCGACATGGCGAAACCGATTGGAATGTCGCCAGTCGCATTCAAGGACAAATCGACATCGAACTCAACCCCCAGGGACAATGGCAAGCACAGCAAGTGGCGCGGGCGTTGGCCGAGGAAGAGATCCATGCCGTGTACGCCAGCGATTTAAGCCGGGCACATGCCACGGCACAACAGATTGCAACCCTGCACGGCTTGCCTGTTCAAACCACCCCCGCTTTGCGCGAGCGGCATTACGGTGTGTTTGAAAGCCAGATCTGGGACGATATCCAACAAGCGCATCCGCAAGACGCTGCCCGTTGGCGTGACCGAGACCCGGATTGGACGCCTGCCAATGGCGGCGAAAGTTTGGTGATGTTGCAACAACGAGTGCGCCAAGTGCTGCACGACATCGCCTCTTTACACCGAGGACAACAGATTGCATTGGTCACCCACGGTGGGGTACTGGACATTTGGTACCGACTTGCCACGGGTCAAGATTTGCAAGTGGCCCGCACTTGGGGTTTGCGCAACACCGCCATCAATCGGTTGTTGTGGACACCGCAAGGTGTGCAACTTGTGGGCTGGGCAGATGAGCGCCATTTAGACCAAGGTACGCGCGAAGAAACCAGTGCGTGAGGGTTGGCAACGTGTGCCAACCATGGGTTTTAAACTTCACTCGTTGTCGGCGGCAAACAAACCAGCGCCGTTTTGCATGGCTGCAGGTGCTGTCACACCCAGGTGTCTGTATGCCGCGAGTGTGGCTATGCGACCCCGCGGTGTTCGCTGTAAAAACCCTTGCTGAATCAAAAACGGTTCGATCACGTCTTCAATGGTGTCGCGCTCTTCGCCAATGCTGGCTGCAATATTGTCCAAACCCACCGGTCCGCCATCAAAACGGTGGATCACCGCTTCAAGTAGTTTGCGGTCCATCAGGTCAAAGCCTTGTGCATCCACATCCAGCATGGCCAAGGCAGATTCAGCCACGGCACGGCTGATGCGTCCGTCGGCCTTGACTTCGGCATAGTCACGCACTCGGCGCAACAAACGGTTGGCGATGCGCGGTGTGCCGCGTGATCGCTTGGCGATTTCGAAAGCGCCGTCTTCGTGCAATTGCGCTTTGAGCAAACCACCGCTGCGCATGACGATGCGCAATAACTCTTCAGACGAATAAAACTCCAAACGTGCCACGATGCCAAAACGGTCGCGCAATGGGTTGGTCAGCATGCCCGCACGGGTGGTGGCACCCACCAACGTGAATGGTTGCAAATCGAGTTTGATACTGCGGGCAGCAGGCCCTTCACCGATCATGATGTCGATTTGGTAATCCTCAAGTGCGGGATACAAAATCTCTTCGACCACGGGCGACAAGCGGTGGATTTCATCGATGAACAGCACATCGTTTTTTTCCAGATTGGTCAACAGCGCTGCCAAGTCTTTGGGCTTTTCGAGCACAGGGCCACTGGTCTGGCGCAAATTCACACCGAGCTCTTGCGCAATGATGTGGCTGAGTGTGGTTTTGCCCAAGCCGGGCGGACCAAACAACAACACATGGTCAAGCGCTTCATCGCGCTGGCGTGCCGCACCAATGAAAATTTCCAACTGCTCGCGTACCTTGGCCTGCCCCACATAGTCTTGCAACAACTTTGGCCTGAGCGCACGCTCAATCGCTTCTTCGCGCGGGTTGACAGGCGCCGCAGAAACCACGCGTTTGTCAGGCAAAAAATCGTCTGAAAAGCTGTCGGTTTGTATGGTCATGGGTTATTTGGCCAATGCTTTCAATGCCTGTTTGATACCTTCACTGACACCGATGTCTGCGGGCAATTGTTTCCATGCCGCTGACGCTTCTTTGTCGCTGTAGCCCAAACTGATCAGCGCTTGCAAGATATCGTTTTGCGTCGAAGCTGTGTTGGTGGCGGGGTTGACGCCCAAGTCGGTGCCCATTTTGCCTTTGAGTTCCAGCAACAAACGCTCGGCGGTTTTTTTACCGATGCCGGGAATCTTGACCAATCTGCCCGCCTCTTGCAGACTGATCGCTTGTGCGAGTTCTTCCACGCTCATGCCGCTGAGCACTCCGAGCGCCATGCGCGGCCCAACGCCTGAAATTTTGATCAACTGGCGAAAAGCAGTTCGCTCTTGTGCGGTGGCGAATCCATACAAAATGTGTGCGTCTTCACGCACCACGAAATGGGTCAGCAAACTGAAGGAATCACCAACTGGCGGCAGATGGTAGAAGGTGCTCATGGGCACATCAACCTCATAGCCCACGCCATGGCAATCCACCAGCACCTGGGGTGGATTTTTTTCTAACAAGATGCCGTGGAGTCTGCCGATCATGGATATGTTGCCAATCAAAGGTTGAAGCAATTATCAGCGCGAATGCTTAGGCGCTCACAAACGGCATCAGACCATGCGGTATGCTTTGCGCTCTAGGCGTTACCCACGGAACATCGCATGTTTTTTATCCCTTTATCCTGTGCTGTCATGCCCTCAGTGCAACAGGTTCGATCAGCCTTGCGGCTGAGGCCAACATTTTGATACTGCGACACCAATTCAGCCCTTCAAGCAATACCCGCCTGGGTAATCTGTGCGGTGCTTTGGATGAACATTTGCGCACCATCGAATCCGCGTTGCAAGTCAAAATCGCCCACAGCCACGAAAAATTCAAAATCGATGGCAATAAAGCCAATGCGATACGCGCGCTCGAACTGTTGCAAGCCTTGTATGAGCGTGCGGCCAAACCGATTCCCAAAGAACATGTGCAGCTGATGCTCGCTGGCGATTCGCGCCCCGCTACCGACTCCCAAGTCGTCAACACCCGACGCAACGAAGTGCGGGCCCGCACACCGACCCAAGGTTTGTACTTGGACAACATCGCCAACCACGACATCACATTTGGCATTGGGCCAGCAGGCACTGGCAAAACTTTTTTGGCGGTGGCGAGTGCGGTCGAAGCACTGGAGAGAAGCGCGGTACAACGCATCATCTTGACCCGACCTGCTGTTGAAGCTGGCGAAAAATTGGGGTTCTTGCCCGGCGACTTGGGACAAAAAGTAGACCCGTATTTGCGCCCTTTGTATGACGCTTTGTATGAGCTCATGGGTTTTGACAAAGTACAAAAAGCCTTTGAACGCAACGCGCTTGAAATTGCGCCCTTGGCTTTTATGCGCGGGCGCACGCTGAACCATGCTTTCATTATTTTGGATGAAGCGCAAAACACCACCCCCGAGCAAATGAAAATGTTCCTCACGCGCATCGGCTTTGGTGCCAAAGCCGTGGTGACCGGCGACGTGAGTCAAATCGATTTGCCCAAAGGCGATCCCAGCGGCTTGGTCGATGCCGAGCGCGTATTGCGTCGCACGGCAGGCATTGCCATCACCCATTTCACCAGCAAAGATGTGGTGCGGCATCCGCTGGTGGCCCGCATTGTGGACGCGTATGACAAACACCGCAAAGCGGTTTGAGGCATGGCGCTTAAACAACTGTCTTTGTCTTTGCAGTTTGGCGATATTGCGCAGGCGGCGCGTCACCGTGCTGCGCTACCGAGACATTGGGTCAATCGTTGTATCAGGCACGCATTGTCCAGCGATGCACAAATCACCGTGCGTATCGTCAATGCCGAAGAAGGACTGGCTTTGAACAGCAGCTACCGTGGCAAACCCTATGCCACCAATGTGTTGACATTTGATTACGAACACCAACCTGTGGTGTTGGCTGACTTGGTACTGTGCGCACCTGTGGTGGCTGAGGAGGCCAAAGCGCTGGGTAAAACACTGCGAACGCACTATGCGCATTTACTGGTTCACGGCACACTGCATGCGCAAGGCTGGGAGCATGAAACCTCTGCCAAAGAGGCCCAAGCCATGGAAGCTTATGAAACCGATTTGTTGGCTGGTTTGGGTATTGCCAATCCTTATGCGTGAGACCGCCGTCAACCCATCAGACGCACACGCACAGTTTTGCCTTTGATGCGGCCTTGAGACAAGCGTTCGACAGCCTCGGATGCAATCGCGCGGTCGACTGCCACATAGGTGGAAAATTCGTTCACATTGATCTTGCCGATTTGATCGGCGCTGAACCCTGCTTCGCCTGTTAACGCACCCAGCACATCGCCTGGTCGAATTTTTTCTTTGCGACCACCGACAATTTGCAGTGTTTTCATGGGCGCCATGAGCCGGCCACCGGGTGTGGGCGTGAGCGTATCGAGCTTGGCCCATTGTGACTCCATGCCTTGCAATAACTCAATGCGGCCAACCGCACCCATTTCATCCAAACTGGCCAACGTCAGTGCCAAGCCCTGCGCGTCGGCACGGCCTGTTCGCCCAATGCGGTGGATATGTATTTCTGCATCCGGTGTCACGTCCACATTGATGACCGCGTTCAATTGGCTGATGTCCAGACCGCGCGAAGCCACATCGGTAGCCACCAGCACCGAACAACTGCGGTTGGCAAATTGCACCAATACCTGATCGCGTTCTCGTTGCTCTAATTCTCCGTACAGCGCCAGCGCGTCAAAACCTTGGGCTTGCAATACCGCTAACAATTCACGGCATTGCTGCTTGGTATTGCAAAACACCAGCGTGGACTCTGGCCTGAAGTGGTTGAGCAGCAAGGACGCCGCATGCAGCCGCTCGTCCTCCCTGACTTCATAAAACAGTTGTTTGATTTTGTCCGCCGCATGCACGGTTTGCACTTTGACGGTTTGCGGTTGGTGCATGAATTGAGCTGACAGCTTGGCTATACCTTCCGGATAGGTGGCAGAAAACAGCAGGGTTTGTCGCTTGGCAGGACATTGGCGAATGAGTTGCGCGATATCGTCAAAGAAGCCCATGTCCAGCATGCGGTCGGCCTCGTCAAGCACCAAGGTTTTGACAGAGTCCAGCCGCAAATTCCCACGCGTGAGGTGATCCAGAATACGACCGGGGGTGCCGACCACCACATGTGCACCGTGTTGCAGGCTTTGCTCTTGGCCGCGCAAAGCCACGCCGCCGCACAGCGTGACCACTTTGATATTGGCCGTTGATCGCGCCAGTCGCCGAATTTCTGTGGTGACTTGGTCTGCAAGCTCGCGGGTCGGGCACATGACCAATGCCTGTACCGCATGGAAATTGGCCGTCAGTTTTTCCACCAACGGCAAACCAAATGCTGCGGTTTTGCCGCTGCCCGTGCTGGCTTGCGCAATCACATCCTGGCCCGCCAGTGCCAACGGCAAACTGGCTTGTTGAATCGGTGTCATCTCGGTGTAGCCGAGTTGATCGAGGTTGTTGAGTGTGTCGGGAGAAAGAGTGAGCGTGCGAAAGGAGGAAGTCATGCAGGGATTATCAACCCCTCAATTTTCAACACGTGTTGCGGTACAAATAACCAAACTTATTTCAAATCGCGCACATCATCAAAATGCGCTTCTACATCGCTGGGCAACAACTGAATGGTGGCGCGCAAACCCGGCACGGCACTCATCAAAGCTTGCTCAACACTGGTGCGCAATGCGGCTGCGCGTCCCAAGGACCAACTCGCTGGCATGTGCATGTGCATATCGACAAAGCGACGTTGTCCGGCTTGTCGTGTGGTGATGTGGTCAAAGCGAATGATTTCCACCTCGCCGCGCTTGTGCTCGAACCCGTCCAGTACTTCTTTGATCTGCGACAGCACCTGTGGCTCGACCGCTTCATCCATCAAACCTTGCGACGAACGCCAAATCAATGCAATGCCTTCTTTCATGATGTTCAAGGCCACAACGATGGCCACCAAAGCATCCAGCCACAGCCAACCTGTGAACATCACCAACAACAATCCAATGACCACGCCCCCAGATGTCCAGACATCGGTCACCAAATGTTTGGCATCCGCTTCCAATGCAATCGAGCGTTGTTGCTTGGCGACCTTGAACATCACCCAAGCCAGCAAACCATTCAAAGCAGAACTGGCCACTGACAAACTCAAACCCCACCCCAACTCCATCAAAGGTTGAGGATGAAACAAGCGGTGTATCGACGCCCAAATGATGGCCGCCGCCGCACCCATGATGAGTACACCTTCAAAGCCGGAAGAAAAATATTCGGCCTTGTGGTGGCCATATGGATGCTCTGCGTCGGCGGGTTGCTGTGCCACGGTGACCATGAGCAAAGCAAATATAGCGCTCGCCAAATTGACGAACGACTCCATGGCGTCAGACAGCAAGCCCACCGAATCGGTGAGATACCAAGCCCAGGTTTTCATGACGATGGTGATCACCGCAACCGCGACCGATGTCCATAGCAAATGCCGGGTCGAGAGTTTGAATATCCAGTCGTTCAATCTGTTCATCGCTGGGATACCGGTTGCCTTATCGCGAAATCAAGGGCTGAGATGCACACGCGCAAACTTGCGCTTGCCGACTTGCACCACATAAACACCTGCGTTCAGTTTCAAGGCTTTGTCGCTGACCACGCTGCTGTCTATACGTACGCCATGGCCCTCGATCAGACGCCCTGCTTCGCTGGCAGAAGGCGCCAATCCGGCATTTTTCAACAATGCAGTGATGGCCAACGGTGCACCACTCAACTGCAGGTCGGGGATGTCGTCCGGAATGCCGCCTTTGCTGCGGTTGACAAAGTCCTGCTCAGCCGAATCCGCCATGGCCGCTGAATGAAAACGGGCGGTGATTTCTTTGGCCAATGCCACTTTGGCATCGCGTGGATTGCGCCCTTGTGAGACTTCGTTTTTCAATGCCTCGATCGCTGACAGACTTTGAAAACTCAACAAGGTGTACCAACGCCACATCAATTCGTCACTGACAGACATGACTTTGGCAAACATGGTGTTGGCATCTTCGGTGATGCCAATGTAGTTGTTCTTGCTCTTGGACATTTTGTCAACGCCGTCTAAGCCTTCAAGCAAGGGCATGGTCAAAATGCATTGCGGTTCTTGCCCGTATTCTTGTTGCAAATGTCGGCCCATCAGCAGGTTGAATTTTTGATCGGTACCGCCCAATTCCAAGTCGCTTTTCAAGGCCACGCTGTCATAGCCTTGCATCAATGGGTATAAAAATTCATGCACGCTGATCGATTGACCACCGTGAAAACGTTTGTGGAAATCATCACGTTCCATCATGCGAGCCACCGTGTAGCGTGATGCCAGTTGAATCATGCCGCTGGCGCCCAAGGGCTCACTCCACTCGCTGTTGTAGCGAATTTCGGTGCGGGCGGGGTCCAGCACCATGCTGGCTTGTTGGTAATAAGTGTGGGCGTTGTGCTTGATCTGTTCTGGCGTCAGCGGCGGGCGGGTGCTGTTGCGCCCCGAGGGGTCGCCGATGAGCGAAGTGAAATCGCCGATCAAAAAAATCACCTGGTGACCCAAATCTTGTAACTGGCGCATTTTGTTGAGCACCACGGTATGCCCGATATGGATGTCTGGCGCTGTGGGGTCAAGGCCCAGTTTGATGCGCAATGGTTGCCCATGGGTTTCGTGCCGTTGTAATTTCTTGATCCATTCATCCCGAGGCAGCAGTTCTTCGCAGCCGCGTAACGAGACAGCCAGCGCGTGTTCGACTTCGGGGGACAAAGAGGTTTGGTTCTTAGATGCTTGATTCATAAGTGATTTTGGGCTTGTAGCCTTGGCGTCAGGCTTGTATACTCTCACGCTTTGTGCCGCCCGCTTCTTGATGCGGTGGTCAATGGTTGTATCGATTCTAAGGCGCGGGCTTTTGCCGTCAGTGCTTAGAAATTGGCTGTTTAGTTTCACGGACTGTTTGTTTTGCCTCCATCAGACGAATTCATCTCCACCGACAACCCACCGCGTGCCAACACTTGGCAGGTGCGTTGGTTGGTGCTTGGCGTCTTGCTCGTGAGCGGTGCTATCGCCGTGGCTGGTTTTGGCAACTTGGACCGCGGCACAGTGCCCGTTCGTCAACTGGTCGAGCCCGTTTCAAATTTGAGCCTAAACAGCCAAATCCTCAGCCTCAGCCAAGACAAGCTGCGCCTTTATCGCACCGACACATCGCGCGCCGCTGACACGGCCGAGTCCCTGTTGTCACGCCTTGGCGTTGTAGACAAAACCGCCGCCGATTTCATGCGAAGCAACCCATTGGTGCGCGACAGCCTGCTGGGTAAAAGCGCCCGCTTACTCCAAGCAGAAGTGGATGACGATAACCACTTGCTCAAACTCACCGCGCGCTGGGCCACCGACAGCAACGACACCTTCCAACGCTTGGTCATCGAGCGCACCGAACAAGGTCTGGCAGCTTACCGCGAGGCGGGCGAGCTCAAGCCTTCTGTGCGCTTGTCGGGCGGAGTGATTCAAACCTCCTTGTTCGCCGCCACCGATGAAGCGCGTATCCCCGACAGCATCGCGGTCCAATTGGCCGAAATATTCTCTGGCGATATCGACTTTCACCGTGCATTGCGCAAAGGCGACCATTTCTCGGTCAGCTACGAATCGTTGGAGGCAGACGGCGAGATGCTCAAACCTGGCAAAGTACTGTCTGGCGAGTTTGTCAACAAAGGCAAATCGCACCAGGCCATGTGGTTCCAAGACAGCCCGCAAAAACCCGGCGGCTATTACAACTTGCAAGGCCAAAGTCTGCGTCGCACCTATCTCGCTTCACCCCTGGCTTTCTCTCGGGTGAGCAGTGGCTTTAGCATGCGGCTTCACCCTATTTTCAAAACATGGCGCGCCCATTTAGGGGTGGACTACGCCGCAGCCCAAGGTACGCCCGTGCGCAGTGTGGGTTTGGGTGTGGTCGAGTCGGCTGGCAACATGGGTGGGTATGGCAATGCAGTGGTGATCAGGCACAACAATGGCCACAGCACGGTGTATGCCCACTTGAGCAAAATGCTGGTCAAGCGCGGTCAGTCAGTGGCTCAGGGCCAAACCGTGGGAATGGTTGGCGCCACCGGTTGGGCCACCGGCCCCCATCTGCATTTCGAATTCCGTGTCAACGGTGTGCACAAAGACCCCGCCATACTGGCGCGGCAAAGCGAATCGGTTCCGGTTCCTGCCCATGCCCGTGATGAGTTCCAACGCCAAGCTACTCAAGTGGCACGCCAGCTTGCCTCTGCCGCCGTGGCTTTCGCCGACAACACCCCCTGATTGATCGCTGCATGTCCACGCTTTATATCGGCGTGATGTCTGGCACTTCCCTCGATGGCGTGGATGCAGTCTTGGCCGATTTTGCAAACGGCGTTCGTATTTTTGGCCACAGCAACTTGCCGTTTGATGCGCCCTTGCGGCAGACTTTTTTACAGTTGAACCAACCTGGTCCGGATGAGTTGCACCGGGCTGCATTGGCAGGAAATGCATTGGCCCAGTTGTATGCACTAGCCGTTCGCCAATTGCTGTCCCAAACCGGTGTGGCCGCCAGCGATGTGGCTGCCATTGGTGCACACGGGCAAACCGTCCGCCACCAACCCGGACAGCATGACGGCATGGGTTACACCTTGCAAATCAACCAACCTGCTTTGCTGGCTGAGTTGACTGCCATACGCGTGGTGGCGGACTTTCGCAGCCGTGACATCGCCGCAGGTGGACAAGGCGCGCCCTTGGTACCTGCTTTTCACCAACACCTGTTTGCTGAAACTGGCCGCACGGTGGCTGTGCTCAATATCGGCGGCATTTCCAATCTGAGCGTACTAGCGCCAGACCGAGTGGGCGGTTTTGACTGTGGGCCAGGCAATGTGTTGCTTGATCTTTGGTGCCAAGAGCACACTGGACAGGCATTTGACAAAAACGGCGCTTGGGCGGCGAGCGGACATTGCCACCCAAGCTTGCTCGATCAATTGTTAAGCGAACCGTTTTTGCATCAATCGCCACCGAAGAGCACTGGGCGTGATCTTTTCCATACAAATTGGTTAACCACGCAATTGCAACATTTTCAACGGGTATCGGCGGTGGATGTGCAGGCCACGCTCACGGCTTTTACCGCACAGGTTTGCGTCAACGATATTCAACGCCATGCTCCAGATGCCACCCGGCTGTTGGTATGCGGCGGCGGCGCTTACAACGGTCACTTGATGCAGTTATTGCAACAAGGCTTGCCGCAGTTGGCTGTCAGCAGTACCGAGGCTGTGGGGTTGCCGCCCTCTCAAGTGGAAGCCGCGGCTTTTGCTTGGCTGGCGCAGCAAACCTGTTTGAACTTGCCAGGCAATTTACCTGCGGTCACCGGCGCATTGGGGCCACGTGTGTTGGGTGGTATTTACGCAGCTTGAATGAAAAAAACCGGGACAGTGCCCGGCTGTTTGAACATGCTGCCTGTCTCAAGCAGAAAAAGAAGATCCGCATCCACAGGTACTCGTGGCATTCGGATTCTTGATCACGAACTGCGCACCTTGCAAATCTTCTTTGTAATCGATTTCAGCACCAAGTAAGTACTGGTAGCTCATGGCGTCTATCAGCAAAGACACGCCATTTTTAGACATGGTGGTGTCGTCTTCGTTGGTGATTTCATCGAACGTGAAACCATATTGGAAACCTGAGCAGCCACCCCCTTGCACGAACACGCGCAATTTCAAATCCGGGTTGCCTTCTTCGGCGATCAAATCGGCCACTTTGGCAGCGGCGCTGTCCGTGAACACAATCGGTACAGGCATGGCTTCGGAAACGGTTTCGGCTAAGGCACTCATGGCACTCTCCATCACAAAATTTCAATGGTTAATAGTAACCTATTTCAGTCAACAATAACTGCTGCAAGGTTATCTGCCAAACCACAATTCCCCAGCCGTAAAAAAACCGCCTGGACCGGAGTGCAGGCGGCTTCTTGACACAGACCCCGAGGGCTGCAAAAGAGGATCAGCGTTTGCTGAACTGCTTGCGGCGACGAGCGCCGTGCAAACCCACTTTTTTACGTTCGACTTCACGCGCATCGCGGGTCACAAAACCAGCGGCTGACAGCGCGGGCTTGAGCGAAGCGTCGTAATCGATCAAAGCACGGGTGATACCGTGGCGGGCAGCGCCTGCCTGACCGGATTCACCGCCGCCTTGGACATTGATTTGGATGTCAAAGCTTTCGGCATGCTGCGTCAAAAACAGGGGTTGCTTGGCAATCATGATCGAGGTTTGACGACCGAAATATTCGGCGATGTCCTTGCCATTGACCGTGATCTTGCCGGAGCCTTTTTTGAGAAACACACGAGCGACGCTGGATTTGCGACGGCCGGTGCCATTGTTCCATTCACCAATCATTTCATAGCTCCTTAGATGTCCAGCGCTTTAGGCTGTTGGGCGGTATGGGGATGCTCGGCACCGCCGTACACCTTGAGCTTTTTGATCATGGCAAAACCCAGCGGACCTTTTGGCAACATGCCTTTGACCGCTTTTTCCAAAGCACGTGTGGGGTGCTTGGCTTGCATGTCTTTGAAATTGGTGCTGGAGATGCCGCCCGGGTAACCCGAGTGACGGTGGTACATCTTGTCCAAGGCTTTGTTGCCTGTGACGCGAATTTTGGAAGCGTTGATGACGACTATGTAGTCGCCGGTATCGACGTGGGGCGTATAAATGGCTTTGTGCTTGCCGCGTAAACGGAGGGCTGCTTCGCTGGCAATCCGTCCGAGCACCTTGTCGGTGGCGTCAATCACAAACCACTCATGCGTCACGTCAGCGGGTTTTGCGCTGAAAGTGGACATGTATTTTCCTAGAGTGGGTTGTGGGGTCCTTTTCCACGGTCGGTGTTCTTCTGCTGAGAACCTCTTAGGTGGGGGTGAAAACTGCGCCGCGGGACCTTGTTCGCTGCGAAGCCTGCCATTCTATGTCAGTTTGTGGGTGGTTTTGCAAAGCCAAGCGGGCGAGTTACCATGGGCCATGTTCAGTTATCGCCACAGCTTTCAC
>SXWY01000009.1 GCA_005789825.1 Burkholderiales bacterium
GATGGTGTCCGGGGGGACATGGTCAGCAGCAAGCACCAAGTCGCCGTCGTTTTCACGGTCTTCTTCGGCCACCAGAATGACCATGCGTCCGGCACGCATGTCGTCAATGATGTCTTGCAAAGGTGAAATAGCGGCGGTGGGCAAACTGGCACTCATGGGTGAACTTTCTGTGCGGTCGGCGTGGGTTCAAACTGCAGCATGCGCTCGACATACCGGGCCACGGTGTCAATTTCCAAATTAACGGGATCAGACTTGACCAAACTTCCCAAGGCGGTGTTGGCGATGGTGTGAGGTATCAGGTTGATGGAGATAAGGCAACCATCGCGCTGGTCTTGCACCTGGTTGACGGTCAGGCTCACGCCGTTGACCGTGATCGAGCCTTTGTAAGCCATGAATTTGGAGAGCTCTTTGGGCGCAAGAATTTGCAGCAACCAACTTTCACCGACCAATTCAAAAGTGGCCACCTGGCCGACACCGTCCACATGGCCTGACACGATGTGGCCGCCCAAGCGGTCGTGGGCACGCAAAGCTTTTTCTAAATTGAGCGTGGTGCCGATGGTGGCAAGCCGTGCGGTTTTGGCGAGCGATTCGGCAGAAATGTCTGTGGTGAACAAGTTGTCAGCCGCGTTGAAAGAGGTGACTGTCATGCAGGCGCCGTTGAGCGCAATGCTGTCGCCCAAAGTGACGTCGTCCAAGTAATGCGCGGGTGTGCTGATCTCAAGGCGCTTGCCATGATCCAAAGAGCGACCCAGGTCGTGAACGGCGGCGATGCGCCCCACGCCGGTGATGATTCCGGTGAACATGCACGTATTTTCGCAGATCAGGCGATGCGCCTGAGAAGCAGCCTTAAATCAGCCCCGATTCGCTCGGTTTGCACATACCGCCAAGTTTGGGCATCGGCCAATTCGTGCAGCGCTGGCAGGGCTGCCATGCTGTGGCCGGGGCCTGTCAACAGCGGCGCCACATACACCAGCAATTCGTTTATCAAACCGGTTTGTAGCAAAGAACCGTTGAGCTTGTGGCCAGCTTCGACATGCACTTCGTTGTATGCCATGTCCGCCAATTGCGTCACCATGGCCGGTAAATCCACCTTGTTGCCCGGGCCCGGCAGGTGAACCAAATGCGCCCCTTGTGATTGGAGCGCTTGTGCTTTGTCGGGGTGCTCTTGGGCATGAAAAATCACAACCCGTCGTGGTGGGTTCCATAAACGGGCGTTCAAAGGGGTTTGTAGTTGGGAGTCGATCAACAGCAGATCGGGTTGGCGAGGCGTGTCTATGCCTCGGACATTGAGCAGTGGGTCGTCATCCAATACGGTGCCGATACCCGTGAGCACAGCACAAGCGCGGGCACGCCAGCGGTGACCATCTTGGCGGGCGTCAGCTTGGGTCAGCCATTGGCTGTTGCCGTTGTTGAGCGCGGTGTGGCCATCGAGTGATTGCGCGATCTTCATGCGCAGCCAAGGCTTACCGGTTTGCATGCGCTTGAAAAAACCGATGTTGATTTCGCGGGCGTTTTCCTCTTGCAACCCGACCTCTACCTGTACGCCAGCGGCGCGCAGTTTGGCAAATCCTTGGCCAGCGACTTGCGGATTGGGGTCTTGCACACTGGCCACGACACGGGCAATGCCAGCATGGATCAGTGCGTCGCAGCAAGGACCGGTTCGTCCGTGGTGTGAACACGGCTCGAGCGTGACATACGCCGTGGCGCCCTTGATATGCATGCCGCGCTGTTGGGCATCACGCAATGCCATGATTTCGGCATGGGCGCCACCGGCCATTTGTGTGTGGCCTTGTCCCAGCAATCGGCCGTCAGCCGAGACAATGACACAGCCCACCCGAGGATTGGGCGACGTGATGAACAGGGCTTGTTCAGCCAAGGCGATAGCCTGGTTCATGTGCACGGCGTCAATAGAAGAAAACTGCATCGGTGGATTATCAGCGGCTTGAAAGTGTTTACTTAGACCAACAATAGGTGACATCCCCTTGCGCACCTCTTTGTCCCACTTGGTCGAGCGTGAGTGCGCCACAGTTGTCTTGTTGTTGCTTGCCAGACGGTGTGGCAGTCAACACATAGCTTTGCGCTTGGGCAGACAGCGACAGTGTGTAGTTGAATTCTGGGGTTCGCCAAACGCTGTCGGGCAAGACTGCGGGATAACGGCCAGTGGCCATGGCGGCTTGTTCTAGCCATTGCGCTGACTTCACCAGAGCCACTTTGGCCAACTGCCGCTGGCTGCGTGACTGTGCGTTTTGGTACACCGGCATGGCCAGTGCGCTCAGCAAACCGACGATGGCCAACACACACAGCAGCTCAATGAGGGTAAAGCCTGGGCTCGCAAGAACACTTCGGCCTGAGTTTTTTGGCAGGCAACAAAGAGGCAAATTCACGGTATCAACTCCAATAAACGTTGCATGTCAGCCAACCGAACAGGCGTATCCAAAGAACTGCTGGCAGAGGGTTGCCACACGGCTTGCCAACCCGTTTGTGCGTTTCGCTCAGAATCCACGGCGACCACGGTCAGGCGGTATGTGAAGGGATTGACCAACCCTGCCATGGGCAGGTGGTGGGGCAATATTTCAACCCAGTGAAACAGTTGCAAGCCGCTGGTGTCGGACACGGTATATGCCCCGTCGGTTCTGCCCAACCAATCTGAGCGCAAGTTACCAGCGTCAAGCAGCGAGCTGCACACACCATGGGCACAACCGCTGTCTGGCAGTTCGGCGCGAATCGCTTCCCACGCCATGGCCGTGGTCGGAATACGCCATGGCGGTTGGTCATTCGCCTGTGTCTGCCCAAGCGGCCGCAAGGTCGCATCGGCCGTTGTCAGCAACGCATTCAGTACCACTTGACGCAGTTGCCATTGCTCGGCGTGATGCCGACTCCACGCTTGCGCCAGCGCGGAATGACGCCAGCAGGCCAGCAGCAACACACCACTGACCATGGACAGCGCAAGCACGGTCGGCAATGCCAAACCCTGTTCGCGCCAGCGGCAACGCATGAGGTGACGCGTAGCCTGTTTCATGGTGAAGCGTGTGTCAGATGCAAGACCGAACGCCATGCCATGGCGCCATGCACCAAAGGCTTGGATGTGTGGCAAGAGACGCCGGCTGGGGTTGCATTGACTCCAGCGCCTCGGACATGCAAACACAGGTGCACGGCTCTGACGGCGTTCCAGTCTGTGACTTGGGAGGCGCTCAACCACTGCATAGGCTGGTTGAATGCATCCGTCAATCTGCTGCCCAAGCCTTGGGCATAGAGAAACCGCACTTCATCGGTGTGTTCAATCAAGGTTTGGTATTGGGAGCTTGTTCGGGCGGCATCTTTGCATATCAAACCCCGAGTGCTGTTGCGTCTGAAATCGTCTGCAATCCATGACAAGAGTGAGGCTTCGTGGCCCTGGCAATCGGTGGGCGTGAGGCTGCGCCATTGCATCAGTTGCACGGATTTGTCGTCTCCCGCTACTTTGTTTGGCAGGCTGTTCCACACCAATTTGTGGGGCTCCTCGATCCACAATTCGGGCGCGCCTGCACGCATGGCGCGTTCGCGCAACTTGGCCGTGGCTTGGTGCAGCATTTGGTACATATCCATTTGCTGCTGCAGCAAAGCCTGGCTGCGTTGAATCCACGCGAAAGCGCTGAATGCAGCCATGACCACCAACAGGCTGAGCATCATGCCCACCATGCACTGCGCCAGACTTTGGCCATGTTGTGGGGCAAGCATCACAGCCGCCATGCGGTTTGCCAGCAACGGTGTGCAGCAGGGCATGCCTCGCTGGGCATGGGATTGGAAGCGGCAGTTGCACTGGGCCAAACAAGCCGCAACTGCACTTGCGAAGCACCTTGCTGGGAAGTGCTCAACACGGCTCTGGCCTGCGGTAGCCGTTGTCGCAATTCCAGCCACCAATCCGCCATGTCGGCCTGCGCCCACTGCGCTGCGCTGCACGGGCGCGACTGGCAATCTGTGCGGGTGGGAACCTCATCCAAGCCCAGTTGGTAAAAAGCCGCCGCCCCTGGGTGAACTTGCATGCGTTGCCACAGGTCTTGGGCCATGGCGACCGCTTGTTGCATGCTCAAAGCGTCTCGTTGCGCTTGCATGGCTTGTAGTTGCCAAGCCATCAGCCCTAAACACATCAGGTTCAATACCATCAGTGCGGCCATGGCTTCCAGCACAGAAAACCCGTTGGGTGTGCGCATAAGCCGGCTCATGTGCAACTGCCTGATTTGACGAACCTGAGCCGGCCTGCGATGTTCATGCACACGCTCATGGCCACAGGCGACGGTTGGCTGCGTGTCATCACCTGCAACCGAAGGCCGCCAGCGACAGGCTCTCCTTGCGTGTTGATTGGCAAAAAATCGTTGGCAGGAAAAAGCACCACGCTCAATTCACCGTTCAAGGCATGTTGCAGCGTGGCAGTGGGTTTGCTGCCAGCGGTGATGACTTGCCAGCCGCAGCGCCAGTCGCCCATGGGTAAAAAATCCGCGCATCCAGTGAGTCTTTGCAATTGCAGAGCCTGGCCAGTGCGCAAGGCTTGCAAACGCGCCGACTGCAGGTCTGCCGTCCAAGCCCGCGCGGTGTTTTCTACCCGTGATCGCCACAGCCAATGGCTGACCGACGGCGCTGCCATGGCTGCCGCGATGCCAGTCAGGCACAGCACAATGCACAACTCTGCCAAGCTGTGACCAACTTGTGAGTGCCTTGGCCGTCCCGGTTGCGCTCGGGCAGCCCTATCCGTGGGATATCGCTGTGGGCTGTTTGCAGTGCGGGAATCTTCAATGTTGGGCGGGTGCATGTCCGCCATCATTGCGTGGAATGGGTGAAAAAAATGTGATGCCTGCACCCTTCAGCGGTGCGCGGTTACCGTCGGAATTCGTCTACCAAGGTTTTGAATTCATCCACATCTTCAAAGCTGCGGTAGACACTGGCAAACCTGACATAAGCCACTTTGTCGAGTTTTTTCAGCTCGCGCATGACCAATTCGCCAATGCGGTTAGAGGCCACTTCACGTTGCGACAAGGTCAGCAATTTGTCCTCGATGCGTTCAATGGCTGCATCAATTTGCTCGGTGCTGACCGGGCGTTTTCGCAGGGCCAAATTGAGTGAGCCACGCAATTTGCTGCGGTCGTAATCGATGCGCCGGCCATCTTTTTTCACCACCGCCGGGTAGCTGACGTCGGCACGTTCGTAAGTGGTGAATCGTTTTTCACAATGGCTGCAGGAGCGGCGACGGCGGATCGAATCGCCCTCTTCAGACATGCGGGTTTCCATCACTTGGGTTTCCACGTGGCTGCAAAAAGGACATTTCATCGGATTACCTGTAAACCGGAAACCGGCTGGTGAGGGCATGCATGGCGTCGTAATCGATTTCCTCTTTGGCATTCAAGCCGTAGCTTTCCACCTTGAACCATGTGCCAGACAGGTTCAATGGCATACCGTGGGTCAGGTGACCACCCTCGGCCAGGCCCATGCCCATGATGGTGTCACCCGGTTTTAAAAACGCCAAAAAAACCGCTTGGTTGGCCGATGCGCCGCAATGCGGTTGCACATTGGCAGCATCCGCGCCGAACAATTGTTTGGCCCGGTCGATGGCCAGTTGCTCAGCCACATCCACATTTTCACAACCACCGTAATAACGCTTGCCCGGGTAGCCTTCGGCGTATTGGTTGGTCATCAGGTGCGAGCGTGAGTACATGCATTCTCCGAGTGAAAGGTTCAGGGTTGGTAAGGGGATTCGGTGACAGTGGTGTAGTTTTTGGCTTTGTCCCACAAATCGACCAAGCCATCATCAGCGGGTGTCTTGGAGGCGGCAATCGAGACAGGTTTTCCATTGGCGATGTCTTGCAAGCGTTGTTGTTCGGCCAACACTTTGCCCACATAGCCGCCGTCTTCACCGCTGTTGCCTGCGCCGACATATTGGCGCAGTCCAGGCTCCAGGCCGCCGTTGCGGTCTATGGCTTCGCGCAACACCAAGGCGCCGACCCGCAAATTGGCTACGGGGTCAAAAGCGGCGAATTCGCCGCCGAATTTGTCGTATTTTTCAGAGTGCACTTCTGTGCGCACTTGCATCAGGCCTTGGGCTCCCATGGTGCTTTGTGCAAACGGGTTGAATCCAGATTCAATCGCCATCACCGCCAGCAACAAGGTGGGATCGAGTTTTTTTTGTTTACCGATGGCGTAGGCCTCGACCACCAAAGCGCTCAATGGCTCAGGAGCCACCCGGTACTTGCGACTCAGCCACAAAGCGATGGCGGCTTGTTCCTTGGTCAGATCTCTTGGGTCTACAGCGGTGGCCCGATCGACCGCTTCTGCATCATCGCTGAAACCAAAATCCAGCCCGTGTCGGTTTTGTAGCCAGTCGATCAATTGAACTTCGACGTTGTCACGCAAATCGGTTTGCGTGCTGAAAATAAGGAAAAAGCAAAAAACTGCCAAACCAAGCAACGCCAGTCCGCTGTGGGTAATCAGGAAAAAGCCTTGGCCGATGTCAGCCACAATGACCTTGACCGATGCTTTGATCGATTCAAACAGTTGCATCTGATTATTTTAAGCCTTTGCCCTTAAGCCCTGTCACAATAGAGCGCTCTGCCCACCAGGGCTCAACCAAGCCATTTGACCGCCGTGAATACCCCCTCCCACAGTTCTCCCGATTTGCCAGCCTTGGATGCCTTGACAGGCGGCGCTATCAGCGCTGCCACCGCTGGCGAAAGACTGACCCGAGTGCGCCAATGGCTAGATACCGATCCTTCCACAGAACTGTTGCAGCAAGTCTTCAAAGAACTCAGTGCACGCGACAAAGGCGCGGCCAAGCCGATCAAAGAAAAAATCGAAGAACTCCGGCGTTCGAAAACCCAAGATGCTTTGGCCGATGAATGGGCTGCCAAAGCCCAAGTCTTGCTGAACCACCCCAAATTGAATTTGGCCGATGCCATGGCCTGGTCCCGCGATGCAGCCAAAGCGGGCGCACCTTTGTCGCGTGAACCTTTGTCGGGTTTGCGTTTGGCGCTGGCTGACTTGGTGAAACACATCGAAGACTTGGCGCACCGCGCTCAGGTGTTGCGCGAATCGGCTTTGTTGATGGCGCAACGCATCGAGGTGTTGTCCACCAAACCTTGGACCGAGGCCATGGAATTGCGAGCGACGTTGCAATCTGACTTGCAACGGTTTGACGCGGAATGGCAAACGCTCAGCCAAGACCGCCACTGGCACAGTGTCGACCCCAAATATCCCAGCATCCTCAATGAAGGTGCACAACATATTCATGTGGTCTGGGACGCATTCAATGCCGCGTTGACCCAAACCGAAGCTGCCGCAGCCGACGCCTCGTTGCCATTGCCCGGTGTGCCCGCATGGGCTGACCAGTTGCGCGTCCTGCGCGGCGAGGCGGCCAAACCAGCCGTTGTGGCCCCCAGCAAGCCTGTTGTCGATCCTGCCCAGCAGGCACTGGCGGTGCAAGCGGTGCAGCAGTTGTTGCAAACCTTGGAAGCCGAACTGGCCCAAGGCCACAGCAAAGCCACCACCGCTGCTGCTGCGGCTTTGCGTCAAGCGATCAAAACCCATGCGCGTGTTTTGCCCGCCGAACTCGAGGCGAATGCCCAATCAGCGCTGACCAAAGCCGCAGAACTCGAGGGCTGGCAACGCTGGCGCGCAGACCAATTGCGCACGGAATTGGTGGTGAAAGCCGAGGCCTTGCTCAAACCCGCCACAGCGCCACAGACCGACACGGCACCCGAGCCCACAGCCCCTGCAGAACAAGCATTTGTACCGGTGGTCACTGGGCGCAAATTGCAAGAAACCCTGCGCCAGTTGCGCGATGCATGGAAACAAACCGACCAAGGTGGCCAACCCAACCATGCGCTGTGGAAGCGTTTTGACCAAGCCTGTAACCGGGCCTATCCGTTTGTGCAGGAATGGCTGGAAAAAGCCAAGGCCGAATCGCAAGCTCACCGCGAACAACGCTTGGCGTTGTTGGCAGAAGTCGCCGCTTGGACCCAAGCCCATGCGGGTAACACCGACTGGAAAAAACAAGCACGTGAATTGCACCAGTTCTCGGAACGCTGGCGCAACAGCGGCCATTTGAGCGAAAAAACCTTTGCGGAATTACAAGTGCAATGGAAAGCCGCGATGTCCAGCGCCCATGCTGCTTTGGAGAAGGCACAGGCCGAAAGCATCGCCAAGCGCCGCGCCATGATCGAAGAAGCCAAGCAGTTGGCCAGTGCCGCCGTGCTCAAGATCGACGCGGTCAAGTCCTTGCAACAACGCTGGCAAGCCGAATCGCAGGCAGTTGCACTGGAGCGCAAATTGGCCCAAAAGCTGTGGGATGCATTTCGACAGCCTTTGGATGAAGCGTTTCAACGCAAGACTCAAGACCGCAGCCACCAAGCACAGGCGTTGTCGGCCCATGACCAAGCCGTGTTGGAGGCATCTCAAGCCTTGGAAAAAGCCATTGCACAGGGCGATGCAGCGGTCATTCGACAAGCCATGCAGCGTTTGAACGACGTGGTGACCGCCCAGTCTGGGTCTGCGTCCCCAGTGGCAGCGCCGCTCGAAACACCCGTGGCCTCAGAAGCAGCGGTGCCCAACGAGACACCGGTTACTGAAGAACAAGCCATTGACCCCGAAACGCCCGAGCCGAACACTGCAGCGCCCAAGCCAGTTGTGCCTGCAAAAAAAGTGGTGGCTGTTCGCGGAGACGATCGGCCCGGACAGAAAAAAACCGAACCCGTGGTTGCAGGACGTTTTGGCGACAAACCGGGTGCGCGACGAAACGATCGCGACGCACCTGCACGCCGCTCGGAACGGGATGCACCGCGCTCGCGCGACGCATTCGCCGAACGCGGCCCTCGTCTCGGTGACGCTGCATACCGCGCCCAGCGCCATGCGGTCGAGCAGGCTGAAGCAGCCTTGAAAAAATTGGCCATGCAAGCCCATGGCGAAGTGCTGGTGCATCTGTTGTCGGCATGGCAAGAGCGACAAGTTGAGCAATTGCCCGCTGCCAAAGAACTCGGTCAACGCATCACTGCAGCGCAACGACAAGATTGGGTTCACGCCATCACGGCAGAAGCCAAAGGCGATCCGGCCACGTCACTGTTGCGCTTGGAAATGGCTGCGGAAGTGAGCACACCTGCAGACCATCAAGCAGACCGCCGAGCGCTGCAATTGCAGTTGTTGACCAAGCGGCACGAAGCACCGCCCGCGCAAACATGGGCACAAGATGTGGCTGTTGTGTTGCACGCCGCTTACACGCCAGAGGCTGCACAGCGTTTGCAAAACGTGCTCAGGGTATTGCTCAGGCGTTGACAGGGTCAGTCAATGCGTGCCGTGAAAAGCCATGGCCGCGTTGCCACAGCAATGACTGCAAGCGCGGCGGGTTGGCTAACGCATCCCAATCGCTCAACACAATCCGCTCAAAGGTTTGCTGCATGCGGTGGTCTTGGGGCATGTGTGTGTGTCCGTGGATCAACACCGACGCACCGCAAGCCTTGAGCCATTGCACACCAGCGCCTTCGTCCACATCTGCCCAGTTTTGCATCATGGTTTTGTTGGCCAGACTGTGCGCTTTCAATGTCTTGGCCAGTTCCATGCGGTCTTGCAAACTGCTGGCGTTCAACTGCGCCAGGCTGTGCGGTGAACGGATGGTGTTGCGGTAAGCCTGGTAAGCGGTGTCAGACAAGCACAGCGCATCACCGTGGCTGACCAACCAAGGTTGGTTGTCGGCTTGCACCAAACACGGGTCGCTGATGGCGGTCATGCCGGCAGCTTCGCAGGCCGTTGCGCCGAACAAGAAATCGCGGTTGCCCACCAACCAGTAAATGGGCAGTGATTGGCTCAAGCGGTGAAGCCGCGCAAGGCAATCGCGTTCGAATGCCGCTGGCGGGTGTTGCAATAGGTCGTCACCCAACCAGACATCGAATAAATCACCCAAGACAAACAGCGCATCGGCATGCAGGGTGCGCAAATGCTCAGCCCATGCGCGAAAAGTGGCGGGCTCGTCCACCCGCAAATGCACATCGGACAAAAACGCAATGCGCTCGCAATGGCGCAAGTCCAAAGTGGTGACTGTGGCAGGCAAGGGCGCTGCCAGTGTTTCCTCTTCAGACATGCGCGAGCAGGTTCAAAGCAATACGGCCTTGGTGATCAGCACATCGTCCTTGGGCACGTCGTCATGAAAGCCACGCCGACCTGTGGGCACTTGCGTGATGGCGTCCACCACCTCTGTGCCAGCGACAACTTTGCCAAAGACGGCATAGCCCCAACCCGAAGGGGTGGGAGAGGAATGGTTGAGAAAATCGTTGTCTTTGACGTTGATGAAAAATTGGGCAGTGGCTGAATGCGGGTCACTGGTACGCGCCATGGCTACCGTGTAGCAGTCGTTGGTCAAGCCGTTGTTGGCTTCGTTTTCCAACTTGGTGCCCACTTTCTTTTCTTTCAGGCCAGGGCCCATGCCACCGCCTTGCACCATGAAGCCGGGTATCACGCGGTGAAAAATGGTGTCGTCATAGTGGCCTTGTTCCACATAGCTGATGAAATTGGCAACGGTTTTGGGCGCGTTTTCAGCGTCAAGTTCCAGCGTGATGACACCGTGGTCTTGAATATGCAGTTCGACTTGGGGATGGGACATGGTTACTTCACCAGAGTTGCAGATTGGATAACGACGGGTGTCTGGGGGACATCCGTCGGGAAGGGGCCGCCCGGGCCGGTTGGCAAGGCTTTGATGCGGTTGACAACTTCCATGCCAGACACCACTTTGCCAAAAGCAACATAGCCCCAGCCTTGGGGAGAGGGTGCTTGGTGGTCCAGAAAATCGTTGTCTTTGACGTTGATGAAAAACTGTGCGGTGGCTGAATGCGGGTTGTTGGTGCGGGCCATGGAGAGCGTGCCAACGGTGTTGCGCAGTCCGCCATTGGCTTTGGCATCAATGCCTTCGTGTTTGATGGGGGGGCGGGTATTTTTTTCGTTGTACTTGGTGTCGTAGCCGCCGCCTTGGATCATGAAATTGTTGATGACCCGGTGAAACAAGGTGCCGTTGTAGTGACCGTCACGCACATAGCCCAAAAAGTTTTCCACGGTCTTTGGCGTTTTGTCGGGGTATACCTCGACCACAAATTCGCCCGCACTGGTGACAAATTTGACCTGCGGAATGGGGGACTGTGCCTGAGCAGTGAGTACAAAGCACATCACAAAACTGGTGGCGAGGCGTTGGGCAATTTGCATCATGGTGGTGTCAAGGTGAGTTGAAGTGCGGGTTGAAGAGCCGTGGTTTTTTGCTGCAGCGATTTGTCAGCGCCGCGCAGACGAATCGCTTTGTCGTAAGAACGTTGCGCCAAGTGCATGAGTATGTCACCCATGTTTTCGTGCGCAGTGGCGTAATCGGGGTTGTTGCGCAGGGCATTTTCAAACGCTTGTCGCGCTTCAGCCAAGCGGCCTTTGGCCGCCAGCATCACCCCCAGATTGTTTTGTACTTCAGGCAATTCAGGGTATTCACGGGATAGCTCTTGGTAGGTGTCAAAAGCTTCGTCGGTGCGCTGGAGTTGTTCCAACAAGCGGGCACGCCAAAAACGCATTTGTGGGTCGCGCGGTTGTTCTTGCAAATAGGTTTCGGTGATCCACAGTGCGTTGTTCCAGTCACGGCGCATCATGCTTTTTTGCACTTCGTCGTGCGGCGTGCCCTTGTAAGTTTGTTGCGTGACAGTTTGCGCTTGCACACTTGTTGCACCCACAAGGACGACTACACAACACAAAAACAGTCTGCATCCTGACACCCAAGTCACGCAGTTTGGTTGAAAGATATGCAGGAAAAAGGGCATGGAAATAAAAATTGTTGGCACCTGTCAAAAAGATGCAAACCAGGGGACCTCGCTATACTGAACGCATTGTAGTAGAGTGACATTACGCACTTTTCGAGTGCAAATACTTCCCGATCCAACCACCATGGCCCTTCGAATTTTCAACACGCTCGCGCGTGAGTTGCAGGTTTTGGAACCACTCACGCCAGGCCATGTGCGGATGTATGTGTGCGGCATGACGGTGTATGACCTCTGCCACATGGGTCATGCGCGTTCGATGGTGGCGTTCGACGTGGTGCAGCGTTGGCTCAAGCAATCGGGTTTGCAAGTCACCTACGTGCGCAACATCACCGAC
>SXWY01000072.1 GCA_005789825.1 Burkholderiales bacterium
CAGCCCTCCTCTGCTTCATATCGCCAATGGTGTGGCCCATATCACGCTCAATCGCCCGGCACAACGCAACCGCTTGGAAAACGATGACCTCGCCACATTGCTGCAACAGTTTGAACAGATCAACCATGATGCATCTGTGCGAGTGATGGTGTTGACCGCCAACACACACAGCCAGCCTAAGCCGGTGTTTTGTGCGGGCTATGACATTGGCGGCTTTTCAGTCAACGCGCAAGGCTCGACTGCTTTTGAAGAAGTACCTGAGGCCTTGGCGCGCTTGCGACAGATCACCATTTGCGCGTTGAACGGCAGTGTGTATGGCGGCGCCACCGACTTGGTGTTGGCTTGCGATCTGCGCATCGCTTTGCACGGTATTGAATGGCGCATGCCCGCCACCGCACTCGGGCTGCATTACTACCCCAGCGGCTTGCAACGCTATGTCAGCCAGTTGGGTTTGGCCGCTGCCAAGCGCGCATTTTTAACGGCTCGGGTGTTTGACTACACGCAATTGCAGGCAATGGATTTGTTTGAGAGTTGGCATGCCCCCCATCAATGGGACAAGGGCTTGCAATCGTTGGTCGACGATGTGTTGGCACTGGCTCCGTTGGCCGCGCAACACACCAAGCGTTCGCTGTATGAAATGGGTGCGGGTCTGTACGACGAAAACCGTTTGCGACAGCGAGAACTTGAGAGCGCCGCCAGCGAAGATTTCGCTGAAGGCTTGAAGGCCTTTGCGGAGAAACGCAAGCCCGATTTCAAAGGCCGATAAGCCTTTATTTCTTATGGTTTTCACCACTGTACGGGTGGTTTTATCCAATTACATTACTTTTTGCCGTTACTAGCACTTTGGTAATCAGATTTTTATCTAAAAGATGAATAAGCAGTTTCGTCTTCTTTGCGCAGTCACCCTGGCATTGCTAGGCAGCTTGGCTGTGCATGCACAAAACGCATTCGTGGTGGACGACAACACACCGGTGATATTCAGCGACAAAACGAATGTGCGGGTGTTACAAGCCCCCAGCCCCGACACCTCGCTGGATGATGTGCGCGACATGGATTCACAGTTTGTCCCTGCCAACGCTGTGTTGTCCATTTCGCCGACAGATATCTACTGGATCAAGCAAACCCTGGTCAACCAATCGCTGCACGAAAAACAGCTTCGCATCGCGGCCACTGGTTGGACCGCGCATCAAAACTATGTGGTTCGCAAATCATCGGTTGAAAAACTCCAGTCCAACGGCAACAGCGCCAACTACAACTGGCTGGCAGAAATCAACCCTTTCATCACGCCTGCACGCAATGAGAACAGCCAATATGCGATTTTCAATTTGCGCAGTGGCGAAACTGTCGACATTTATTCTCGCGTCAAGTCGCACAGCTCAGTACCCGCCAAAACTTTTTCGCTGAATTTTTACGACCATGCCAGTTACTTAGAGCTGAGACGTTTTGGCGTGTACTTTGAAGGCGGCATGCTGGGATTGTTGATTGCATTGGCAGTGTTTGGTTGGTACAGCTATGTTCAAAACCGTGACAACACCAGCTTGGCCTACGGCGTGTGGTTAACCGTCGGTGTGACCCAGTGCTTGTTCTTACCGGTGCACGACGGGCAACGTGTCACAGAATTTTTTGTGCACATGGAAGACCAAACCATCGGATGGCAGTATTTGGCCCAAGTGATTTATTCAACAGTGTCTTATGCGCAAACTGTGTTGTATGTGGTGTTTGCCAGAAATTTCTTGGATTTGAAAATCCATTTCCCCATTTTTTACAAAATCTCCAACATTTGGATCGGCTGGGAAATCATCCACCTGGTGGTTTTGCTCACGCAACAACACACGCTGAACCAACAGCTATTTTGGTTGCCTTTGATGATTCCGATTGTGCTGATGCTGTTGTCTATTTATGTGTGTGCCTACATCAGGCTTCAACAAGGCCTGACCGTGGCCAAATTTTTCATGATTGCCATGGTGCCCTATATGTTCTTTAGGGTGTCGTTCATGCTGGGCATTGCGGGTTTTCAATCGCCGTTTAGCTTTCTGCCGACATCGGGTTTTGGTTTGTTTTTCCAAAATACCAACACCAACCAAGCGTTTGGCGTTTGCTGTGAAGCCATGATCATGGCGCTGGCCGTGATCAGCCGCACCCGTTGGCTGCAACAAGAATTGGCCAACAGCATCCAATCGCAAAACGATTTGATGGCCAACCAAAACAAGCTGCTAGAACACACCGTGGCCGAGCGCACCAAAGAACTGGCGGAACAACACCAAGCGTTAGACGAGGCGCACCAACTGGTGGTGGGCTCAGTGAATTACGCCAGCCGTTTGCAACGCGGTCAATTGCCTCGGCCCGTGCGTTTAGAAAATCGATTTGCTTCATTTGCCACGATATGGGAGCCACGCGACACCATTGGTGGCGACTTGTATTGGGTGTCATCGTCACAGCATGACGGGCCGTTTGTGTTGTCGGTGGCCGATTGCACCGGGCACGGCGTGCCGGGTGCCATGTTGTCGTTGCTGGTCAGCAATTCGCTGGAGCGCATTTATGCCAATGACTCAATGGAAGACCCCGTGTCTGCCTTGACGTCGCTGGACCATTTTGTCCGCACGGGCTTGAACCAAGACCGTGCCGACAGCGAAAGCGACGACGGTTGTGATGCCACGGTGCTGCGCATTGACCGCCGTTTGCAACGTGTGGAATATGCCGGTGCCAAGATCGATTTGTTCCATGTGAACACCGCAGGTGTGGTCACCCGCCACATGGCCCAACGGGTCAGCTTGGGTTACAAAGACCGGATGCCACTGACAGAGAAACCTTCGGTCAAAGTGTTGTCCTACCAAAAGGGCGATCTGTTTGCCATCGTCACCGATGGCTTGACCGACCAAGTCGGTGGCGAACCCGGCAAACCCAAAGTCTCTTATGGCTATAGACGACTTGAACAATTGTTGTCTGCCCATGCAGGCGCCCATGCACAACCCGTGATTGACGCACTGCGCCAAGATTTCGCCCGCTGGCAAGGCCAGAACACCCGCCGAGACGATGTCACGGCGGTGGTGTTTTCGTTGTAGTCCGTTCACAGACATAACTTCTCTATACCCACCCCTCAAACAAAGCAACAAACATGGTCAAAGCAGTTCATTGGATATGGGTGGTGACCAGCTTATGGTTAACGGGCTATGCGCATGCCTTGGCATGGGATGAACTCACACCGTTTGAGGTAACCGCATCCACACCGATCATTGCGGCGCCATCAAACAATGTCAGTGCGCAAGGTGTGGTCACCCGGTACAAGGCGTCGAGATGCCGCTTGGGCTACCAAAGCCGTATTGCGGACCCAGACAAACCTGTGGTGCACACCATTGCCTACCAGGCAGGCGACACTTTTGCGATCGTGACCGATGGTTTGACCGATCAGATCGGCGGCCCTGATGTCATAAAAAAATCGTACGGCTACAAGCGCATTGAAGCGGTTCTTAAAACGAACTGCCTGCGCTCTGCCCAAGAGATTGCCAATGCCATACATGCGGACTATGCTTTGTGGCAAGGCACCCAGAGTCGCAGAGACGATGTGACAGCGGTTTTCTTCCAACTTTGAAACTGAGTCTGTCACGAACAAAACCCACATCACCGAAAGATAACTTATGGATTTGTCACAAGCTATTTTGTTGCGCAACAGTTTGCGAAACAACCATGTGATCATGGCTTACAACGGCACGGTTTCTGATGACTTGATGGTGACACTGGCGGATTTGCTCAAAGAGCGACTGGTTGCCAACGACGATGTCAAGCGCTCGAAATTGATATTTGCGGTGTTCATGGAGGGCGTTCAAAACCTGATTTGGCACGGTAAGGAACATGAAGAAAACATGGGCATGATTTTGATCACCGAGCACAACAAGGAAATCACCATCATGTGCGGTAACCGCATTGAGAAAGACAAAACGCAAGGCCTCAAAGACCGATTGGCACAAATCGAAGGGGCCGACAAAGACACTATTCGCCAGATGTACCGTGAGGGTATGTCGAATGCCAGCGAGCATGACGGACCGGGTTCTGGACTGGGCTTGCTTGAAATTGCCCGCAGGTCTACCCAACCCATCAGTTACACCTTTGTCGATGTCGATGACCACAGTGTCGACTTCATCTTGGCAGCCACCATTTAACGAATTGACAGCGAAGGAACGGACATGCAAATAGAAGCCACCGACAGAACACCGGCCATCACCCTCACCCATAACCCTTTGAAGTTGGTCATGGCTGGCGAATCTTTTCCCGAAGATGTGTCCGCTTTTTACGGCGAAGTGATCACAGCCATCAACCAACTGGCCACCACTGCCTCTGGAAAACTGGAAGTTGAAATGGCATTTATCTATATCAACAGCTCCAGTATCAAAGCCATGTACCGCATATTTGAAGGCATTGATGCGTACCGCCAAGCTGGCCATGAAGTGCAGGTGTTGTGGAGGGCCGAAGAAGACGACGACATCATGCAAGAACTCGGTGAAGATTTCAAAGACAGGTTTCAAGCTTTGAATTTCACAGTCGCGCAACATGGCTGAAGACGTCTTCGATCTTTACGACCGAGAAAAGTTATTGCTGGCTGAAGGCCAGGCAATCCTTGAACACGGTAGCCACGAAGAGATACAAGCCTTCGCCGAGCGTTTGTTTGACCGCTTCTCCAAATTGGTTCGAGAAAACGAAGACTTGACTCGGCACTCTGATCGGCAAGAACAGCGATTGGTCAAACTCAACCGCAATCTCAAAACCCAAACCCTGGAACTCGAACAGCAACGCAGCCGATTGGAAGGCCTGTCGCAACAACTGGCCAAATATTTGCCACCGCAAATCCACGAGGCCTTGTTTGCGGGAAAGTACGACACACAAATCACCACACAACGCAAAAAGCTCACGGTTTTTTTCAGTGACATCAAGGAATTCACCCGTACTGCAGAGTCGCTGCAACCCGAGTCTTTGACCGAGTATTTGAACGACTATTTTTCGGAAATGACCGCCATCGCTTTGTCACACGGCGCGACCATTGACAAATACATAGGCGATGCGGTGATGCTGTTTTTTGGCGATCCCGAATCCAAAGGTGTCAAAGAAGATGCCCGCGCTTGCGTAGAAATGGCGCTGGAAATGCAAGAGCGCATGTTGGTGTTACAACGCCGTTGGCGCGAGCAAGGGTTTGACAACCCGTTCGTCATTCGCATTGGCATCAACACCGGCTATTGCAATGTGGGCAATTTCGGCTCCGATCAACGCTTGAGCTACACCATCATCGGAGGCGAAGTGAACGTGGCACAGCGTCTGGAGGCCAATTGCGACCCTGGCGGCATATTGATCAGCCATGAAACCTATGCACAAGTTGACGATTTGGTAGACGTGGAAGAACGCTCTTCTGTGAGCCTCAAAGGAATCGACCGCAATATCAAAACATATGCGGTCAAAGGCCGCAAACAAGAAACTGACAAGCCCTTGCGCTTGAGCCACCCACAAGGTGTGCATATCGATTTGTCACCCTTGAGCCTGCGAGCCGATGATCGACAACTCATTGCCACGCAACTCAAGGCTTTGGCCCAACGCCTCGAAGACCAATGACATGACCACTGTATCCGCCAGCTTTGAGGTCGATATTGCGCATCTGCATGAATTAGGGGTGGTTGACCCCAGCTCTGCCAGAAGTTTGGAGATATTCACCTCGGGACAACTCAACAGCAATGAGCGTTTGTATTTCAGCTTGTGGGGTTCAAAGCTGTTGAGCACAGTCAGTTTTGCAGCCAAGAAAAAATTGTTCACACAAGGCGAAGACGTATCGGCGGCTTACTTTGTGGTATCAGGCCAATTGCTGGCTGTGCAAGGTGAACGCATAGAAAGAATGGGGCCGGGCAGCGTGATTTGTTTGGCCGAAGGCTTGGCGGGTTTGCCCAGCAGCAAAACCGTCATCACGGTCAATGCAGTACAAGCTCGCATCATTCCCCTGCACAAAGTGGACAGCTTCATACCCCATTTGCCACAGGCCTTGCGCGACACCATACGCACCAATGTCATGCGTACGCTGGGTGTGAAGCAATTGCCCAAGGGGGTGTTGTGAGCGACTTTCCATCCGTGACCTATGCCAACGGCGAACGCATTTTCACAGCGGGCGATGTGGCCGATCAATTGTTTGTGATCCAACAAGGTCAGGTGGAATTGCTTGATGCACAAGGCCATGTGTTCACCACTTTGAATGCGGGTGAGTCATTTGGCGAACAGGCTTTTTTAAGCGGCGGTATCCGTGGCGCCTCTGCTCAGGCAGCAGGTGATGTGGTGTGCTTGAAAATTTCCAGCGAACAAGCCAACCACATGATGGCGGGCACTTCGCCATTGCTGGTTCCTGTGTTCGAGGCTTTGTTGTTGCAATTGAACATGAGCAATGCCTTGCGAGCGGGCAAGCTCTGAAGCCATGACAGGCGTTGCGGCATGACTTCAGCCAGCTCGTCATCGCTGGATTTTCATGGCCTGCTGTGCCAGACTTTGACCCAGCTCAGAAACCGTTGGCCACTCGGTTGGCCCGGACTGCCCGTGGTGCTCAATGCCTGTGTAGCGAAACACTGGCCCAATGCACGTCCTGCCTCCCGCGATGCGGTGGCCATGTTGGATGCCGCCTTGGCCATGGCCGAGCACATGGAAGTTTTGGCTCGCCACTCGGCCTACGAACCCCACTATCACAACCGTTTGCACACGGCCGATGCCTTGGTGTCATTGGCTTGGTTGCTGCACGCCTTGAAAGCGCAAGGGTATGCCGTAGCGGACGACTGGGCGGCATGCTTGCTGCTGTCTGTGACTTCGCATGATGCCTTGCACCCCGGTGGCGCCAACAGCAATTTGCAAGAATTTGAATGGCAGTCGGTGCAACTGCTCCAACGCATGGCAACCCAACACGGCGTGTCTGCGCAATGGCTTGATACCGCCTCACATTTGATATTGCATACCGACCCAGCCTTGGTCGCGGCCAACCATGACAAAGTGAAACACCACCGATTTGAGATGCGCAAAGATTGGGCGGTGGTGTTGATGAACGAAGCCGACATATTGGCCAGCGCCACCGAAAGCTTTGGTCCGCAACTGGGCCATGCCTTGGCCAGCGAATGGGAATATCGACAACACCCTCTGCATGCTGTGGTGGGCACAGATGCCGGTCGCTTGCAATTCCTGTCCTCATTGCGTTTTTCCACGCCTGCCAGCATGGCTTTGCACTTACCGCACGACGTGGCGCAGCAAATTGCCAACTTGAGTCAAGCTTGACGCCTCATGCCCTTCTGGGCATACGCCACGGCAACATGGCTTGCACCACGGGCGACACCAGTCGTGGCACATGCAAGGTTTCATGGAAACTCTGCACAGATTCGCCCAGCAATTCACTGTGTAACAGCGAGCGTTGGTAAAAAGGCGTGTCCTCTAGTTGCTGCAACACGCGCACTGGTGCGTCACTGCGCATGCGTCTTTGGATGCGCCACAGCGTCGGCGAAATGACCTGTCTGGGTGGAGCTTCAAACGGTTGCACACCGCCGTCGGACATGAAGCGCAGTGCCAACAATTTATCGCCCTGTTGTCCAGCCTTACCTTGTATGTCGTAGATCACCGCTGTGCTGCCATCTGACATGATCGAGCGCGACCAATCCCACTCGTGGCAGGCATGGTGGATCGGTTCATCGCCTTCGTTGGAATCCAAATAAGCATGGCCCTGCCAACGCTGTGCCGGGTTTTGTAAATCCACTTCTATGCGTGCAGAAGGTGCCAATGGCCCCCAGCGGTGCTTGCCGTGCGGATCGATGGGCGTGCTGAAGTTAAACCAAGCACTGGCCTGTAAGCGCACCTGTCCGCGCACTCGGTGCGGCCACGGCACAGCCACTTCATCGATGTCAATCACCAGCGTGTCGCTTTCCATGCGCCACTGGCTTGGACCAATGGTGAACTGTTCTTCGTCACGGTGGCAATGTCGGGCACCACGCTCGGTCATGGTCCAACGACGCGCCGCTTTGCTGTAGAGCGCCACATTGAAAGCGCAATGGTTGTCGGGGTCGATGATGCCGCGCTGGCGACGCTCCCACGCGTAATAAGGTGAAAACACGCTACCGACAAATGCAATAAAGGTCAGGCCGTGCTGTCCATCGTCGCTCAGTGCGTCAAGGTACCACCAGAGATAGCCGTTGGACGCCACTGTTTGGTCAAACCGAGGTCTGCCATCAGCGCGGCGGCCGCCAATTGCCCCGACATGGCTGCCATCGGTACCCCTGGCCCCGGGTGAACGCTGCCCCCCGCCAGATACAAGCCCTTGGCTAATGAACGGGCGTTCGAACGGGCGAAGGCTGCCATCCATCCATGCGTGGCCTGGCCGTACAACGCTCCGCCGGTCGCCGGAAACAGCTGGTGAAAGTCCTGAGGGGTAGTGCGTATGCATGATGCGGAGGACTCCAGTGAGAGATGCAAACCGGCGTTGGCCATGCGGGCCTGACTGCTGCGCGCACAAGCGGCTAATTCATCGTCAGACATGCGCTTGTCGCCGCGAGCAGGTGCATTGACCAAACACAACAAACGCTCTGCGCCAGACGGCTCCGTGCCTGTGCCACGGTCTTGGGCGCAGACATACACCGTGGGTTGCAACGGCATGCGTTTGTGTCCAAATATGTCGTCAAACTCGCTGGCGTAATCGCTGTTGAAAAACACATTGTGGCGATCCAAGGCCATGCCGCCGGTGTCGGCATGCATGGACCATGTGAGCGCAGACAAAGAGCGCGGTTGCACTTTGCCTTGCACAGACTTTTGCACGCCTGGGCCCAGCAATCCTTTGCGCAATGCGGCGATGTCGCCATTGAACACCACACTGTCAGCACGCAAACTGTCACCACTGGCCAAGCGCACGCCGGCGACTTGCCCCTGTTGCAATTCAATCCGCTCGCATGCGCTGTTGAACACATAGTTCACACCTTGCGCTTGCCCGAGGCGCATCAAACATGTGGCCAATGCATGCATGCCGCCGTGTACCGTCCACACGCCATCCATTTCCACTTGTGCGATCAGCATCAAAGTGGCGGGGGCTTCCCATGGCGAGGATCCGCAATAAGTGGCATAGCGCGCAAACAACTGACGCAAGCGCGGATCATTGAAATGTCGGCCTAAACTGCTCCACAAACTGCGCATCGGCCCAACCGATGCGAGTGTGGCCAAACCGCGCGGACCCAACTGGGTCATCATGTTGGCCATGGTGGGTGACGGTGATTGGATGAATGGGCCTTCGAGTGCGTCATACACCTGACGTGCAGTTTGACAAAACTGCGCAAAACGCTTGGCCTCATCGGGGCCAGCAAACCTCGCCACCGCGTCCAAAGATTGCGCGGGATCGGCAAACAAATCGAGTTGCGAGCCGTCTTCCCAAAAATGCCTTGCCAATACATTGAGCGGTTTTATCTGCAACTGGGATTCGAGCCGTGTGCCCACCGACGACATGATTTGGTCAAATACCCAGCGCATGGTGAACACCGTCGGACCACTGTCGACCGGCATGCCGTCTGGCATCAATTGCCTGATCTTGCCACCTGGTGCGGCGGCTTTGTCTATCACCGTGACTTGCAAGCCCGCATGCGCCAATTGCAATGCACTGACCAAACCGGCCATGCCTGCACCGACCACCACCACTCTGTGATCAGCCATGCAACACCCCGTCTGCCGTTGCGTCAGACATCACCCCCGACCACTGTCCTTGACGCCGCAATACACGCATACGCACGAACATGGATTCGGAGAAAAAATCGTTTTTGTAAGCCGCAGCAATCGCTTGCTGGTGGGCGCCAGTGTGCGCATAGTCCACCATCGAAGGCGTGTCTTTCCACACACTGAAGGTGCATTGCCGCACCAACGGTGCCTCTCCCAAACCCATGGCCAACTCGCACCCAGGGGCGTTTTTCAAGTCGTCTTGCGCAGCGGGTGCGTAACGCCAAAATGCAACCGCTTTGGCTGGTCGGATACTCGCTCTGGTGAGTGCTGCCATGCCTGCGGCTTGGGTGTCCATGTCAAGGTATTTGCCCAACCGTTCGGGTGGTGTCGCATCCCAAGCACGACCGTCCCAGGAACCACGGGCGGATGTCACCGCCAGTGCGCTGACAAATATAGATTTGGCGCGTTCTGCGTAAGCCTTGACCGCTGCACTGTCGATGAACTGATCTGCTTGCTCGGCATTTTCAAACATACACACCAAGCCCTGGTGGGTAGGGCTAGGGCGCAGTACAAAGCCACCTTCATGGCCACTTCCCATGACCTTGGTGAACAGCAGGCCTGGCGTGTCTTTGAAGGCAGCAGCACCTTGCACCAAGCGCATCCAGCCCCAACCTTGGTGTGCCCTCAGAAAGTCAACCAGCAACACCACCACCACACCTGACACTGCCATGGTTACGGGGTCTTGGGTAACCATGGGTGGCTCATAGGTGGGGTGGATGGTGACTCAGCCCGGTATCACTTGGCGGCCACCTGGGCAGGTTTGCCACTCGGTGGTGGTGACAGCTCAGGAAAGTCCTTGGCCATGGGCGCACCAAACAGCGGTTTGTACGCACCTTGGTGGCAGGTGTTGCAATTGAGTTTGGCCACATCACCCAACTCGCCTTTGCGGTTGTCGGGGAACACCGGGGTCAAAGGCTCCATGTAATTGACATTCAAATCACGCGCCATGCGTATGCCATGCCAAGCGGTCACACGTTGTGGCGGAGCATCTTCCCAGCTTTGGAATGAACGGCTGTTGTGACAGTAAGTGCAATTGACACCCAACGAGGTTGACATGTGTGTCATCAAACCATAAGTCCACTCGGTTTGTTTGGTCGAATGCCGATTACCTGAAGGCAGTGGCGTGGGGCCGTTCATGCGTATGTCTTTGGCTTGCAGCAAAAACGGAGTGAATGGATCGTTAGGCAAGGAGGACAAATTCACCACGGCTGCCGGCTCGTTTTGTCCAGCCTTGTCGCCCATGAAGTTCGAGCCTTGCGGTTCGTGGCTTTGGGTGAACCAGATGGCCGATGGCACAGGCTGACCACGGTGGCAGGTGTAGCAAGTGACACCGGTTTCAGCGACGTGTGGTTTCCATTCGCTGTTGATGTACTGTGTCATTTGCAACATGCGACGCGCCACCACTTTGGTGTATTTGGAATCTTCTGCGAAATTGGCCGGGTTGTGGCAATACACGCAACCGCCATCGTTAGGGGATACCCAAGCCGTCATGGAGACCATCAGGCGGTTGAATTGCGCGGTGCTGAGATTGCCCAGCACTTGCACATTTTTATAAGTCTGTGCGGCTTTGGGGCCTTCACTCGGTGCCTGCGGAGTGGCAACCGGTGGCACATTGGCTTGCACCACATCGGCCAATATCCGCGTGTTGTACACCTGCACCATGCCCGTGCCTCGGTAACCGTGCTGAACGCTGTTTGGCACGGGCAGTTCACAACCGCTCAACACCAACACAGCACCGATGGCTGCAACGCATTGCCACAGCCGATTCGTCGATTGCAATGCATTCATCATTTGACTCCCAGAGTGAGCGCCGGGTCGACGACAGGGGGGAATACATTGGGATAAGGCGGCGCCACACCATGTTTGATCGCCCACAAATACCAGTTGTCCACCACAGTGCCGGTCAGCAAAATTCCGATACCACCCGTCAACGGGCACAGCACTGCAAACCACCAAGCCCAACGGTGTATGGATTCCATGGTGGCGTTAAACCCCATGGTCCAACGCCAGAACAAACCAGCGCGCTCGGACGCTGTGCCGCGATCCACAATTTGCTCAATCTCGCGCTCACCACCATAGCGGGTGACCGCCAAAATCGTGGCACCATGCATGGCAAACAACAGCACCGAGCCATACAAGAACACAATCGACAAAGCATGGAACGGGTTGTAGAACAAGTTGCCGTAGCGAATGGACAAAGCCGCCGTCCAATCCAAATGCGGAAAGATGCCGTAAGGCACGGCCTCACCCCATGAACCCATCAATACCGGCCGGAACAATCCCAACACAAAAAACAACCACAGCGCAGCGGCAAATGCCCAGGCTACATGGGTGCCCATGCCCAGCGCAATGGCGCGGCGGTACATGCGCACCCACCAAGCCAGCACCGAGATAGACAACAACAAACCCACAATCAAAAACCATCCACCTTGGTTCAGCGGTGGCATGGACAGACCATATTCGGGCGGTGGTGGCTCCAGCGCCAACCAAAACAACTGACGCACGAATTGCACGGGATCCCAATTGACAGAGGCCAGCATGTTCAGGCCAATGATGTTGAATGCCAGCATGCCGCAGACCAGCGACAGCACACCGAAACCGCCAAGGTAAATTGGGCCAAGTTGCGCATTACCAATCTTGCCCAATAACCAAAAAATAGCCGGGTGGCCAAAGCGCGGGCTGTTGCCTGGACCGAGTTCGACCCCGTGGTGCACTGGCCCCTTGGCTTGCACCGTGGTGAATAGGTTGTAGTAGTCAGCCATTTATGTTGCTCCTGTCAAGCGTCAAGGCCACTGAGACCAGATGGGCAGATTCAGCCACCAGCCCCACCACTCAGGCCAGCCGCGACTCCAAAACGGACCGCTGATGACAATGCACAAGGCACTGAAAGCCACCGCTGCCATCGCCAAAAACACCCCCAAACGGTGGATGCCTAAGGTGCCGATGGAATAGCCAATGGTGTCGCGGAAAAACGTGTCTTCGTGTTCAGGGGTTTTGACGACCTGTCCTTTGCCAGGATTGGTCGCAGACAAAATCAGCGCACCATGCAGCGACAACGCAAACGTGGTGGCAAAAAAGAAACTCACGGCCAGCATGTGGGCAGGGTTGTAGTGAAAGTGCAGGTATTGGTAACCCACGTTAGACACCCAGTCCAAGTGGCTGTAAATACCATAAGGAAACGCATGTCCCCAAGCGCCCATCAGCAACGGGCGAACAATTTGCAAAGTGAAGTAGGCCAAGATCGCCATGCTGAAAGCCGCAGGCACGTGATAGCCCATGCCAAGCTTTCGACAAATTTCAACTTCGCGCAACGCCCAAGAAACAAAAGCCCCGAGCGCACAAATGGTGATGAGTTGCCACAGGCCGCCTTCCATCAGCGGCGCAAAGCGCAGGCCATAGGACAAATTCGGAGGCGCAATACTGATTTGCCACAGATTCCAAGTCGGGCCTTGTGACGCACCCCACAAAATCATGGTCGTACCCAAAAACGCAAAAAAGATGGTGGTGACACCAAAAAAGCCCACATAAAACGGGCCTAACCAAAAGTCAAACAAATCACCAGCGACCAGGGTCCCGCCCCGCACTCGGTATTTTTTTTCAAAGCTGAGCATGGCCATGTGTTAGCCCTCCTGCCGCAAGTGATGTCACAAAAAAACTGGAAAAACGCAGGTGCTGTGTTTCAAGCAGCACCTGCCGGTGCTGAAAAAGTTCAGGACTTTTCGGCAGGAACAGCCGCAGGCATGGGCGAGTTTTGCGCCGATGCAGCCGCAGGCTTTTTCGCGCCATCGAGCCAATTGAACTTGTTCGTGCTGAGCAAAATGAGATGGATCATTGCTGCCAAACCGAACAGAAAAATACCCTGGACCACCATGGCCCGCAAAGGGTCGTACAAGCGCCAAATTCTCCACATGATGATTTCTCCTAAATGATGTGAGACATGAACGTATAAACCGAAGCCTTCACACCCGAGATGATGTTGGGCATGTTCTCCGCGCCGGGCAGCCAAGATTTCCAGCGCATGCCAATCAACTGACCGACAACAGCAAACGAAAGCAAGACAACGAAACAGGGAACAAAAATCAGAACAAACGCAATCCGTTCATCCCAGGCAGATGACTTGTGCGTTTCAAAAGAGGTGGTGTTAGCCATAGGTTTACTCCGTTCGGTTAAAGAACTTGACTCAGAGCCAGGGCCGCCATGCCCAGACCAAGATGTGGGCCAGCACAGCCACAGCTGTGAAACCTACAGTGCCTTGGATCCAGAAATGGTGGAACTCCTGAGCCTCTTCGTCTGTCAGTCCGGAAATGGATGTCCGATGATTTGACATGCGATGCTCCTTCTTCAAAATGGCCGCAAGGCCAACGCTGCGCCCAACCCGCGCAACCTGGGCAGCCGCAGCAGCTGCCGCGACATCGGGGTACCTCCACAGGCACATGCCTGCGAAAGCAATTCAAGGCATGGCTTCATGCGGTCTCTCCTAAACCCAGCTCGGCACCCGCTGAGCGCACATGGTCTTCAGTGACCCACTCCACGCCACTGGCGCGGGCTTTGCCTTCGGCCAAATCGCGCAAGCGCTTGGCTGCAGAAATTTGCACCAACACCGGTTGGCCTGCCACCAAGGACTGCAAACGCATTTGCGCAGCGTCGTCCCACGGTGTGTTTTCTTGTGCACCACTGATACCTCGCGCCAACGTGGCATCTACTTTGTCCATGTCAGTGCCCAGCGGCAAGATGTGGAACAAGGCATCGAACAAACAGTTGCAACACTCTTGGATCAAATAAGTAGCACCGCTGTAGCCCATGAATGGCGTACCGGTGTGGCGACGGATGATGGCGCCGGGAAATGAGGCCGGAATGAACGAGGCTTTCATGGGTCCGGTGCTGCCAGCTTCGGCCAGGTACATGCGCTCGTTGTAGCTGCCAAACAAGATCAACGGCATTTGTTTGTGGACCAATTCACGCACCGCTGCGTTGTCGGTTTTTTGGCCGGGCAAACGCGAGACCGCGAATTTGCATGGCATGCCCATTTCGGTTTCCAAAAACTTGCGAATACCTCTTGCATAGGTGTCGGTGGCGACCACAGCGAAACTGGCGGTCGCGAAAAAATCTTGTGTGACCGAGCGCCACAAATCCCACACCGGCTTGATGGTGGTGTGGCGCTCGCGCTGAATGAACGGCTCGGGATCAAGGTCCAGCAGTTCACCGAGCTTGCGCAAAAATTTGGTGGTGCTGTGCAAGCCAATCGGTGCTTGCAAATAGGGCCGGTCTAAAGCCTCGCACAACATGCGACCGAACTCACGGTACATGCAAATATTCACATCGGCTTCCACCAAACGAGACACTTCGGCCAAATGGCTGCCCAGCGGGAACACCATGTTGATGTCTGCGCCAATGCCTTGCACCATGCGGCGGATTTCTGCCAAATCGCTCGGGCTATTGAACGTGCCGTAGCAAGGCCCGATGATGTTGACGCGAGGCTTCTCGCCTTCTTTGCGAACACGTTTAGGCACTTTTTTCATGCCGTATTCGGTCCACAACCAATACATGGCGCGGTTCGCACATTGCCACTGGTCTTCGTCGATGGTGCGCGGCAAAAAGCGCATCAGGTTGGTGCCTTCAGGGGTGACACCGCCGCCAATCATTTCAGCGATCGAACCGGTCACGACCACTGCTGGCAGATCAGGGTCAAGCACTTGGTGGGCCCGCTTCATGGCGCCTTCGGTGCCCTCACGCCCCAATTGTTCTTCGGCCAAACCCGTGACCACGATAGGCAACTCATGCGGTGGCAATGCATCGGTGTAATGCAACACCGAAGTGACAGGCAGGTTTTCACAGCCGACCGGTCCATCGATGACGACTTGCAGTCCTTTGATCGCGGTGAACACATACACCGCTCCCCAATAGCCGCCTGCTCTGTCGTGGTCTAGAACAAACATCAGCCCATCTCCTCGGCTTTGCGTTTTTTCTGTTTCTTTTCGAACTGGCGACGCACTTCTTTTTTGAAGTCTGGGTGCATAACGGGAACGTTCTCCCACACTCCGGCTTCATCGCCTTGCCCGACTGATCCAAAAAACGCCTTCATTTCATCGAACCGGGCCTGGTTACCGATGGCCGCATTGACCACTTGAATCAGCGAACCGGCACCGGCCACACCCATGAGCGGGCGGGCAGAAATAAGGTTGGTGAAATACAGCGAGGGAATACTCAACTCTTTGGCCGCTTGCACCACTGGCGTGGTGCCAATGGCCAACTGCGGTTTGAATTCGTGCATGGCCGCCAAGTCTTGTTCCAGCGACGCGCGGAACTGCACATGCACGCCTTTGGACTGCAGCCATTCGGCATCGTGTGCATTCCATGGTGTGGCAGGACAGGCGCTGCCGACATAGCGCAAATCGGCGCCGCATTCGATCAATAAACGCGCCACCAACAACTCGGAGCCTTCGTAGCCGCTCAAGGTGATGCGGCCATTGATTTTTTGCGATGCCAACACGCCGCGCATGGCACCCAAGGTTTGGTTGCGGGCTGCGTCGATTTTTTCTTGGGACACATCACAGGCTTTGCCAATCGCGCCCAGCCAATCATGGGTACCATCGATACCAACAGGTGCGGAACCCACCACCGGGCGACCGGCCGCTTGAAATTCGCGCACGCTGGCGGTGTAAAAAGGATGAATCGCGGCCACCGCTTTGCAGTCCAACGCCGCATACAGCTCGCGCCATTCGCGTGTAGGAACAACAGTGCCGACCGCCAAGTCCATGGGTCCAATCATTTGCGCAATGATCATCGGGTCTGCGGGGAACATTTCACCCAACAACGTGAGGGTGGGTTTGCTGCTGCGAGCTTGACGGGGGGCCGCTACGGGACCGGCCATGGCTTCTTGGCGGGCATAGTGCAACATGGCGCCGGTGAGCACGTCCTTGGCTTCGGCATGGGTGGGAACACCAAAGCCTGGCACATCGATACCAATGATGCGAACACCGTTGATTTCTTTAGGCAACAACTGCAAGGGCACACCACTGGCGGTGGGCACACACAGGTTGATGATGACGATGGCGTCGAGTTTGTCGGGATCAGCTTGGTCGTACACCGCATCGCGGATGTCTTCAAACAATTTGCCTGTGACCAGTGTTTCCGAATTGAACGGCACATAACCGACCGTGCGGCGGGCACCATAGAAATGCGAAGTGAATGTGAGACCGTAAACGCAACAGGCTGAGCCACTCAAAATAGTGGCGGTGCGGCGCATGCGCAAACCCACGCGCAACGAACCGAACGCAGGACACATGGACTGCGGCTGGTCGTGCGGGCCCTTGGGATAGTCGGCCGCGTATTGCGCCAACACATCGCTTTTGCCAGCTTTGGCGGCAGCGTCTAGCAATTGGTCTTTGCCAGCATGGCAACCCAAACCATCGGCTGCCGTGGCTGCAGCATTGGGCAGAGGTGTGATGGGAATGATGTCGCTCATGCTGTGCTCAGACTTCGTCGTACACCACTTCGAGGGTGGGCTTGTCGATGACGGTTTTGCCGGTCATGTCAACTTCTGTGGCGGGCGTCATGACAAAGTCGCGACCGGTGACATCAGCGCTGAACAGACTCAACAACTGGTCTTGCGTTTGCGGCTTGGGTCGTTGCGGCGGGGCCTCGGCCACGTTTTTGGCCAACTCGGCAAACAGCGAACCCCATTCACCATCTGGCTTGCCGATGATTTCGTAGCTGGCACTTTTGCGGCGGATGTCTTCGTTGGCAGGAATGGCAGCCAACACAGGAATACCTGCATTCGCCGCAAACGCCTGCGCTTCGCCCGTGCCGTCGTCTTTGTTGATCACCATGCCGGCCACGCCGACAGTGCCGCCGAGCTTGCGGACAGATTCCACCGCGCTG
>SXWY01000073.1 GCA_005789825.1 Burkholderiales bacterium
GAAGGCGATGCTCTACCACTGAGCTAACCACGCAAATATATAAACTAATGCAGATATTTTGACACAAATGCGGACGGTTTCTTTGGAAATAGACGCCAAATCTCAGCTTCTGAAAACTTAAGCAGAGGATGTCTGACGCCAAAGCGTTTTGCCGCCACTGGCTTTGTCAATCTCATCCAGCAATTTCTCGTGTTCTGCCATTTCTTCAGCAGTTGCGCGAATCACGGGCAGTTTGAATGCGCTGTAATCCATGCGCACAGGGCTTGAACCATCGTGGCTGGCTCCATCTCCATCTATCAACAGCGCATCTTGGCCACGGGTCAAATGGATATACACATCAGCCAATAATTCTGCATCCAACAAGCCACCATGAAATTTACGTGCTGCATTGCTGACGCCCAATCTTTCGCACAAAGCATCCAATGAATTGCGTTTGCCGGGGTACAACTCTTTGGCCATTGCCAGGGTATCCAGCACATTTTTCACATGCTGTTTGAATGCTGACTGATCTATGCGCGTCAACTCAGCATTCAAAAAACCGACATCAAATGGCGCGTTGTGGATGATGATTTCTGCATCTTTGACAAAGGCCAGAAACTCTTGGGCAATGTGTTCAAAAAGTGGTTTGTCTTGCAAAAATTCATTGCTGATGCCGTGTACTTTGATGGCATCTTCATGGATATCGCGCTGCGGATTGAGGTAACAATGAAATGTGTTGCCTGTCAATTTTCGGTGCAGCAATTCGACACAACCGATTTCAATGATTCGGTCACCGGCCTCGGGTGACAAGCCAGTGGTTTCAGTGTCCAACACAATTTGGCGCATGGTATCAGTGGTTTTCTTTGGCGTGGTTGATGGTGTAGCGTGGGATTTCGATCACCAAATCCTGCTTGGCCACCAAGGCTTGACAACCCAGTCGAGAATGGGGTTCTAGGCCCCATGCTTTGTCGAGCAAATCTTCTTCCTCTTCTTGCGTCTCGTTCAGACTGGCAAAGCCTTCGCGAACAATCACATGGCAAGTCGTGCAAGCGCAACTCATGTCGCAAGCATGTTCAATTTGTATGCCGTGGTCTAGCAATGCTTCACAAATGCTGTTGCCCGGCAAGGTTTGAATCACTGCACCTTGTGGGCACAGCTCAACATGCGGCAGTATTTTGAGGGTGGTCATCACATGGCTCCAATATGTTTGCCGGACAAGGCTTTGCGAATACCGTCGTTCATTCGCGCAGCTGCAAAAGCCTCTGTCCCTTTGGCCAGCGCTTGCGTGGCCGCTTCAATCAAAGAAGGTGTATCCAATGGTTTGGCTGTCAACACTTCTGCCATCAAGCGCCGTATCTCTGCAGCTTGCTCTGCAGTCAGCAATGACTCATCGGCATTCAACGCGCTTTGCGTGGCCAACCACATGCGATCTGCCTCCAGCCTGGCCTCGGCCAACGCTCGGGCATTTTTGTCGTACTCGGCCGTGTGAAAACTGTCTTGCAACATGGCTGCGATTTGGTCATCTGACAAACCGTAACTCGGCTTGACATCGATATGCGCCTGCACACCGCTGTGGGTTTCAATCGCGTCCACACTGAGCAGACCATCTGCATCAACAGTGAAAGTCACGCGAATCCGGGCAGCACCAGCAGCCATCGGAGGAATACCTCGCAATTCAAACCGTGCAAGGCTGCGACAGTCAGTCACCAAATCTCGCTCACCCTGCACCACATGCAATGCCAAGGCGGTTTGCCCATCTTGGTAAGTGGTGAAATCTTGCGCCATGGCTGTGGGAATCGTTTGATTGCGCGGCACGATGCGTTCGACCAATCCACCCATGGTTTCAATGCCCAACGACAAAGGAATCACATCAAGCAAGAGCAATTCACCGTCAGGGTTATTGCCACTCAATTGGTTGGCTTGTATGGCAGCTCCCAAGGCCACCACTTCATCCGGGTTCAAATTGTTCAAGGGCTGGCACTGCAACAGTTCACCAACGGCTGCCTGAACATGTGGCATGCGGGTAGAACCACCGACCATCACAACACCCTGGATATCTGCAGGCTGTAAACCGGCATCACGCAAGGCTTTCTTGACAGCTTGCAAAGTTTTTTTCGTGAGGTGTGAAACAGCTTCTTCAAATTCCTGGCGACTGACCATGCGTGATAGCAAACCATCACTCAACATAACCTCGAACAGATGTGAATGTTCGTCTGACAGTGCTTGTTTGCAAGCGCGTGCTTGTGCCAATAATCGGGATTTGTCTTCGTCGGTTCCCCATGAGCGGCCTGTGGCTTGCAGCACCATGCCGGCCAACGCGCGGTCATAGTCGTCGCCGCCCAAAGCGGAATCGCCGCCTGTGGCAATCACTTCAAACACACCTTTGCTCAAGCGCAGTATGGATATGTCAAACGTTCCTCCGCCCAGGTCATACACTGCAAAAACGCCTTCACTTGCGTTATCTAGCCCGTAGGCAATGGCTGCTGCGGTCGGCTCATTGATGAGGCGCAACACATTCAAGCCCGCCAATTGCGCAGCATCTTTGGTGGCTTGTCGCTGAGCATCATCAAAATAGGCCGGGACAGTGATCACTGCGCCATGAATATCGTCATCAAACGTGTCTTCGGCGCGTTGTCTGAGCGTGGCCAAAATTTCAGCACTGACCTGAACAGGCGACATATCGCCTTCGCATGTTTTCAGCTGCAACATGCCGGGTTGGTCGACAAAGGTATATGGATAATTTTCTGGGTGGGCAATGTCAGACACAGAGCGACCCATGAAACGCTTGACCGACACAATAGTGTTGCGCGGGTCTTGTGACTGAGCAGCCAACGCGTCATGACCGATCATGCGTTTTCCAGCACCCAAATAACGAACCACCGATGGCAATATGACCCGGCCTTGCGCATCGGGCAAGCATTCCGCCACACCATTTCGCACACTCGCCACCAATGAATGCGTGGTACCCAAATCGATACCAACCGCAATGCGTCGGGCGTGTGGATCGGGCGCTTGTCCCGGTTCTGAAATTTGCAGCAAAGCCATGAACGGAAATTCTTGTTATGAAATGTTGTCTAAGTGCGCAAGCCGGTTGTCCAGGTCATGCTCAAAACGTTCGATGAACATCAAGGCTCGCACTTTTTGCGATGCCAAGGAATGGTTCGATGCTTGGTCAATCGCTTGCGCACATTGTTGCAAAAGAAGATTTTTCTCTTGCCGCACTTGATGCTGAAGCTGCTCAATTTGCCGAGCTTCCATGCTTTCTTCGAGTTCTTCGCGCCATTGCATTTGTTGAATCAAAAAATCTGACGGCATGCTGGTGTTGTGCTCGGCGTTCACAGACACACCGTGTAATTCACACAAATAAGCTGCCCGCTTAACCGGATGCTTGAGACGCTGATAGGCTTCATTCACACGCACAGACCATTGCATGGCCAAGCGTTTATCAGCAGCACCCTGCGCAGAAAATTGATCGGGGTGCACCTGCTTTTGCAGCTGTTTCCATGTATGGTCTAGCGCTGCGCTGTCGATATCAAATTGCTGAGGCAGGCCAAACAACGCAAAGTCGTTGATGGACAGTGACAATGCACCGTTGCCTATACCGCCGCTCACCATCAAACTCGGAAAGATTCACCACAGCCGCAACGGTCGCGTTCGTTGGGATTGTTGAACTTGAAGCCTTCGTTGAGACCTTCTCGCACAAAGTCGAGCTCGGTGCCGTCCAGATATGCAAGGCTTTTGGGATCGATCAGAATTTTCAGGCCGTGGGCCTCGAAAATCACATCTTCAGGCGCCAGCTCGTCCACATACTCGAGCTTATAAGCCAGTCCGGAGCAACCGGTTGTTTTGACGCCCAATCGCACGCCTACCCCTTTACCCCGTTTGTTGAGGTACCGGTTGACATGCCGCGCTGCGGCTTCGGTCATGGAGACAGCCATATCAGTGTGCGTGCTTCTTTTTGTAATCGTCCACAGCTGCTTTGATGGCATCTTCTGCCAAGATGGAGCAATGGATTTTCACAGGAGGCAAAGCCAATTCTTGTGCGATTTCGCTGTTCTTCAGAGCGGCGGCTTGGTCAAGTGTTTTGCCTTTGACCCATTCAGTCACCAGCGATGAAGAAGCAATCGCAGAGCCGCAACCATAGGTTTTGAATCGGGCATCTTCGATGATGCCCGTGGCCGGATTGACTTTGATTTGCAATTTCATCACGTCACCGCAAGCGGGCGCACCCACCATGCCGGTTCCCACGGAGTCGTCACCTTTTTCAAAGGAGCCTACGTTGCGGGGATTTTCGTAATGGTCAATTACTTTTTCTGAATAAGCCATGTCTGTCCTCGATTGTCTACTGCTATGCCAACCCCAAAACCTTGCCCAAGTACACAGCCTTGACAAAGAGAGTGTCTTGGCAGGTACGGTGGTCAAAGTCGTGGTTCATTTGTGTCCACGTGCTCAGTGAGCAGCCCATTGAATGGTGCTGATGTCTATGCCTTCTTTGTACATGTCCCACAACGGGCTGAGGTCGCGCAATTTGCTGACGTTCAGTCGAATGGTGGAAATGGCGTAGTCGATTTCCTCTTCGGTCGAGAAGCGACCAACGGTCATGCGCAAACTGCTGTGTGCCAGTTCATCGCTGCGGCCCAAAGCGCGCAGCACATAGCTGGGCTCCAAGCTGGCCGATGTACAAGCAGAGCCCGAAGAAACCGCCAAGCCTTTGATTCCCATGATCAATGATTCGCCTTCAACATAGTTGAAGCTGATGTTCAGGTTGTGGGGAACGCGTTGCGTGAGGTGACCATTGATGAACACTTGCTCAATGTCTTTCAAACCGTTGAGTAAGCGTTGCGACAAATGTTTGGCTTTGGCGATGTCTTGCGCCATTTCCAGCTTGGCTATGCGAAACGCCTCGCCCATGCCGACACATTGGTGCGTGGGCAAAGTGCCGCTGCGCATACCGCGCTC
>SXWY01000074.1 GCA_005789825.1 Burkholderiales bacterium
GTTGGTTGGCACGGCGCTGATCCATTCGCTGATGGTCACAGAAAAACGCGGCAGTTTCAAAGCCTGGACCGTGCTGTTGGCGATCGCGGCTTTTTCGTTGTCGTTGTTGGGTACTTTTTTGGTGCGCTCTGGTGTGCTGACCTCGGTGCATGCGTTTGCCACTGACCCCGAGCGCGGTGTGTTCATCTTGTGTTTTTTGGCGGTGGTGGTCGGTGCTTCATTGACCTTGTTTGCCTGGCGTGCCCCAGCGGTGACACTGGGCGGCAGCATGGGCCTGATATCACGTGAATCTTTTTTGTTGCTCAACAGCGTGCTGCTGGTGGTGGCCACCGGCGCGGTGTTGTTGGGCACTTTGTACCCCTTGGTGATTGACGCGCTGAACTTGGGCAAGCTGTCTGTGGGCCCCCCGTATTTCAATTTGGTGTTTGCCCCGTTGATGGTGCCGCTGTTGTTTGTGCTGGTACCCGGTACGGTGGCGCATTGGCGTGAAGCGCGTTTGAACGACATGGTGTTTGAACTTCGCTGGGTCGGACTGGGTTCATTGCTCTTGGCCATTGTGCTGCCGTTTATGTTTGGCAAATGGTCGGCGGGTACTGCGTTGGGTGTGTTTTTGGGCATGTGGGTGGCGCTGGGCAGTTTGCAGCATGTGGTCGAACGCATCCGCAAGCCCGGGCGCATCGGTGGATCGTTCTGGGGCATGCATTTGGCCCATTTCGGTTTGGCGGTGGTGGTCTTGGGCATCACCGGTGTCAAGTCTTATGAAGTCGAGCGCGATGTGCGCATGTCTTTGGGTGACACCGTCACCATCGCGCCTTACACCTTCCGCTTGGCAGACATGGTGGATGTGAACGGCCCCAACTACAAAGCCACACAGGCCCATGTGGAAGTGCTCAAAAACGACCGCCTGATTGAAGTGCTGTATCCGGAAAAACGCCGTTATTTCTCCAGCGCCATGCCGATGACCGAAGCCGCCATTGATTCCGGCTTGCTGCGCGATTTGTATGTGTCCTTGGGCGACCCGATCGCAGGCGATATCCCGAGTTGGAGCATGCGTGTGTACTACAAGCCGTTCGTGCCTTGGTTGTGGACAGGTGTGTTGCTGATGGTGTTTGGTGGCGTGCTCGCTGCGCTGGACCGGCGTTACCGTCGCCGCAGCGTGTCGCCATTGCAAACAGCGGGTGAAGCCTTGTCGTCTGCGTCTTGATGCCATGAACAAGAAGTTTTTGATTCCGCTGGGACTGTTTGCTGCATTGGTGGTGTTTTTGGCGCTGGGCTTGACCCGCGATCCGAGGGAAATCCCGTCGCCGTTGGTGGGTAAGCCCGCCCCTGAATTCAGGCTGCCAACCTTGACCAGCGACAAGCCTTTCAGCCCCAGCGACATGAAGGGCAAGGTTTGGTTGTTCAATGTCTGGGCCACGTGGTGCGTGGCCTGTCGCGAAGAGCATCCGTTGTTGGTGGAGTTTTCCAAACAAAGCCGCATACCTGTGGTGGGTTTGAGTTACAAAGAAGTCCAGGCTCAGGACCAACCCAATGGCCCACTCAATGAGGCCGATAAATTGCAACTGGCGCGTGAACGCAGCCTGCGGTTTTTGCAACGACAGGGTGACCCCTACATGCTGTCGGTGCTGGATTTGAATGGCAGCGTCGGTATCGATTACGGTGTGTATGGCGTGCCTGAAACCTATTTGATCGACCGCCAAGGTGTGATCCGTTACAAGCGTGTCGGTCCGTTGACCCCGCAAATATTGCAAGACACACTGCTGCCGTTGATACAAACTTTGGAAGCCTCATGAAGTGGATGTTGTTGTGCTGGATGCTGATGGCGCCTTGGGTACGGGCGGCAGACGCTTTGCCGATGGCCGAAGACCCGCAGGTCGAAGCCCGTTTGGTGGTGATTGCCGAAGAGTTGCGTTGTTTGGTGTGCCAAAACGAATCACTGGCGTCATCGAACGCCGAATTGGCCGAAGACTTGCGGCGTGAAGTGCGCAAACTGATTCGCGACAACAAATCCGATACCGAAATCAAAACCTACCTGGTCGAGCGCTACGGTGACTTTGTGCTGTACCGTCCCCAAGTCAAGCCCCTGACATGGCCCTTGTGGTTCGGTCCTTTTTTCATGTTGCTGTTGGCTATATGGGGTTTGTGGCGCTATTTGCGTTTGCGAAAAAATGCGCTCGCCATGCAGCACGCCAGCCCTACCGACTCGTTTGACACCGCTGCGCACAAGGATTGAATGAACAACGTACAACTGTTTTTATTGCTGGCCTTGTTGTTGTCCGTGGTGGTGACATTGGTGCTGGGTTGGTCAGCTCGCAGAGCCGCCAAAGACGCCGCCACCGGCCATCAACGCCAACACGTCATGTCACATGTCAGTGTGTACCGCGAACAATTGGCCGAGCTCGACCGTGAACTCGCCCAAGGCACACTGGACCAAGCGGGCTACGACTTGTCGCAACAAGAGTTGACCCAGCGTTTGCTGGAAGACGCACCTGCACCCGCCGCCGCAAGCGCTGAAGCCGCACCGCAAGTCCCCCGCATCAAATGGTTGATCACGGCCATGTCTTTGTTGGTGCCGGTCACGGCATTCACTTTGTATTTTTATGTCGGTACACCCGTGGCGCTTGATCCGGCATTGGTGGCACAGGCCAATGGTGAAGAAGAAATCACACCGCAAAAACTTGAAACCATGGCCGAACAACTCAGCCAGCGCTTGGAGAAAGAACCCCAGAACGCCGAAGCCTGGGTGATGCTGGGCCGCATTCAGCGTGCTTTGGCGCGTTACGACCAAGCCGATGCGGCTTTGCAAAAAGCATTGGCCTTAGAGCGCAATGACGATGTGATGATTGAACGCGCCGAGGTACTTGCACAAAAAAACAATGGGGTGTTCAAAGGCGAACCTTGGGCCATCATCAACAGCGTGCTCAAGACCGATCCGCAAAACGGTAACGCCTTGTTGTTGGCGGGCAGCGCGGCATTTTCAGAAGAGCGCTTCAAAGATGCGCTGACCTATTGGGAAAAAGTTCGTGGTTTGTTACCGGCTTCATCGCCCGATTTACCCGCCTTGGCCGAGGCCATCGACAAGGCCCGTGAGCGCTTAGGTTTGCCAGCGCAAGCACCTGTCAATGCGGGCAATGCGCCAGCCAGCGCTGGCATGGTGGCCAAAACCGCCAGCGACGGCACCGAACGCATCAGTGGTCGGGTGCTGTTGTCGCCTGAGATCGCGTCCCAGGTATCGGGCAAAGACACGGTGTTTATCTATGCCAATGCCGCCGAAGGGCCGCGCATGCCGTTGGCGATTGTCCGAACCACGGTCGACAAATTGCCCTACGACTTTGTGCTGGACGACAGCTTGGCCATGAACCCGCAAATGAAGCTGTCGCAAGTGAAGTCGGTGATGGTGAGGGCGCGTATTTCTAAATCGGGCAACGCCATGCCACAGGCGGGTGATTTGGGTGCCAGTGTCGGGCCGCTGGCGCCGGGCACTCCCGACAAAGTGCAATTGACGATTTCGCAACCCTTGACGCCTTGAGCGCCAAGGGTGTGGTGGGTGTCAGCCCATCAACAAACCATGGGTGCGGGCGAAGTGCAGGGTTTGCGTGCGGCTTTTCACACCCAAGCGACGGAACAAACGCCACAGGTGAACTTTGACCGTGTGCTCGCTGATGTTGAGTTCGGCGGCGATGTCGCGGTTGGACAAACCACGGTCGAGCATCAGTATCAATTGTTTTTGGCGTTTAGACAATTTGATATCGCCCACCACCACCACATCGGCGTCGGCTTCGTCAGAGTCGGATTTCAAAATATCTTGGATGGCCGCAGAAATTTCGGCGGTGTCGGTGGATTTTTCAATATAAAGGTCTGCGCCGGCTTCTAAGCAAGCATCGCGCGCTTCGCCAGAGGGCATGGCGGACAACACCACCAAGGGCACTTCGGGGTACATTTTTTTCACGTCAGAAATGGCGGTCGCACCTTTGACGCCGGGCAATAACAGGTCGAGCACAAACAACTCGGGCTCACCGTTTTTGATCAAAGCAGCTTGCAATTCGCTGAACTTTTCCAACTCCACCACCTTGGAAGCGGGGCGCAGTCGTCGCAGCAACATGCCAATCATTTGGCGAACCATGGGGTGGTCATCAATCACATATAAGCTCATCGTTGTTCTCCGGTGTCAATAGTTCAGGCCCATGGCCTCGCGCACATCGCGCATGGTTTCTTGCGCCGTGGCACGAGCACGCTGTGTTCCAGCATCTACGATATCACGAACAAGACGGGGATTGGAAACAAAAGGCTCAGCGCGTTCCAGCATGGGTTGCTGTTCCGCAAGAATGGCATCAATCACGGGTTGTTTGCATTCCAAACAACCAATGCCTGCGCGGCTGCATTCGGTTTTCACCCAATCGCGGGTGGCGACAGGTGAATACACCAAATGGAATTGCCACACCGGGCAGCGGTCTGGGTTGCCTGCATCGGTGCGTTTGACCCGTGCCGGGTCGGTGGGCATGCGTTTGACCTTGCTGTCGATACTGGCGGCGTCTTCGCGCATGGCAATCGTGTTGTGATAGCTCTTGCTCATTTTGGCGCCGTCCAAGCCAGGCAATTTGCTGGCTTCGGTCAACAAGGCATGGGGCTCGGTCAACACGGCTTTGCCGGTGCCTTTGAAGTAGCCCTCCAAACGCTCGCGGTCTTTGTCGTTCAATTCGGCAGCGGTTTGCAAATAGCCCATGGCAGCTTCCAGCGCTTGGGTGTCACCGGTTTCTTGGAATTGCTTGCGTGATTTTTCAAACCGTTTGACGCTGTCTTTGGGCAATTTGGCCAAACACGCTTCGACCAAGGCGTTGAAATTTGGCTCACGACCGTACAAATGGTTGAAGCGACGGGCGGCTTCACGCGTCAGTTCCACGTGGCTGGCCTGGTCTTCACCCACAGGGACATGGCGCGCTTTGTAAATCAAGATATCGGCAGCTTGCAACAGCGGGTAGCCCAAAAAACCGTAAGTGGTCAGGTCTTTGTCTTTGAGCTTTTCTTGTTGGTCTTTGTAGGTTGGCACACGTTCTAGCCAACTGATGGGCGTGCCCATGGCCAGCAAAGTGAACAACTCGGCATGCTCAGGAATACGGCTTTGAAGAAACAAAGTGCATTGATTCGGGTCGAGGCCGGCGGCGAGCCAGTCGATCACCATTTCATACACATTTTTTTCAATGATTTCACGGCTTTCGTAATGCGTGGTGAGCGCATGCCAATCGGCCACGAAATAAAAACATTCCATCGATGCTTGCAAGCGCACCCAGTTTTTCAGGGCACCGTGGTAGTGGCCGAGGTGAAGAGCGCCGGTGGGGCGCATGCCGGAGAGAACGCGGTCTGTCATGGGCTGGTCAACAACAACATATGGGCCAAGGGCTGCAACAGCCATTGGATGGAAAGCATGGAGGCGGTCATGATAGGCGTCATCCATAAGGCGTTGACCACGCCGAGCAACACCAAGCCCATGACAATGAAAAAACCGAAACGCTCGACCTGCGCAAAGCCCACGGCAAGCCGCCAGGGCAGCAATCCCACCACAATGCGCCCGCCGTCCATGGGGGGTATGGGAAACAGGTTGAAAGCGAACATGACCAAATTGGTGAGCACGCCTGCCTGGGCCATGGCCATGAAAAACCGCTCCTCCACTTCAAAAGCACTGAGTAAATAAATGGCGATCACCCAAACGATGGCCTGCAGCAAATTCGACAGCGGCCCGGCCAAGGCCACCCAGACCATGTCGCGTTTGGGGTGACGCAAACGGGAAAAATCCACCGGTACAGGCTTGGCGTAACCAAACAAAAAACTTCCTGCGGTCGCCAGATAAAGCACCAAAGGTATGGCGATTGTGCCGACCAAATCAATGTGGGGAATGGGGTTGAGTGTGACCCGACCCAAGGCCCAAGCCGTGTTGTCTCCCAGCAATTTGGCGACATAGCCATGCGCCGCCTCATGCAGGGTGATTGCCAGCAATACCGGCAAGGCATGGGTGGTAATTGTTTGAACTATTTCATTGAAACTCACTTGACCATTGTCTCACCAAACCTGTCAAATTTGATATCGAATCAATAAATTTCAGTAATATTTTTCATTTATCCCGTGCGCTAGGGTTTGCCCTAAAGGCACGGCTTATGGGTTTTCATAGTCCCAAAAGGCTTACATCTCCCCCACCACGCCTGACCAAAAATGGTGCATCGCCCGATCCCATGGGGGTCAAATCGACCACGGTGGTGGCTTGCATCGAGCAGGCACCGGCATCGATGACCGCAGCCAGTTGGTGCTCAAACCGGTGACGGATGTCTTGGGCATCGTTCAGCGGTTCGGTTTCTCCCGGCGGAATCAGTGTGGTGGCCAGCAAAGGCGCTCCGTGCAAAGCCAACAAGGCCAGCAGGCACAGGTGTTGCGGCACCCGCAAACCGATGGTTTTGCGCTGCGGATGCGAAACGCGGCGCGGTACTTCTTTGGTGGCCTCTAATATGAAGGTGTAAGCACCCGGGGTCGCCGCCTTGAGCAAACGAAATTGCCGGTTATCCACCTTGGCATACAGCGCCAATTCGCTCAAGTCGCGGCACAACAAGGTGAGGTGGTGTTTCTCATCCACATCGCGCATGCGGCGCATCTGATCGACCGCCGTTTTATCGTCGAGATGACACACCAAGGCATAACTCGAATCGGTGGGCACAGCCAACACCCGTCCCTGGCTGAGCAAAGCCACCGCTTGTTTGAGCAAACGCGGTTGCGGATTGTCAGGATGGACTTGCAGCCATTGGGCCATGGAGAAAACCGCGTGGCGGTGAAGTCATTGGATGCGATCGGCCAACAGTTCCCAGACCGGGGTCAGGTCGCCTGGCAACCAAGGCAGACTGCCCAAGTCGGTGTGGCTTTCTTGCGGGCTGTGGAAATCGCTGCCGCGTGACGCCGCCAATCCAAATTCGCGCGCAGTGTCTGCATAGGTCAGGGCTTCTTGTGCCGAGTGGCTGCCGGTGACCACCTCTACCGCTTGACCACCATGGGTTTTGAATTCGGTGAACAAAGCATATTCTTCGGTAGGCGTGAACCCATAGCGTGCAGGATGGGCAATCACTGCAACGCCTTGGCTGTCGCGTATCCAGCGGATCGCGTCGCCCAAGGCCGCCCAGCGGTGCGGCACAAACCCGGGTTTGCCTTCGGTCAAGAAACGTCTGAACACTTCGTACGTGTCCTTGCAGACGCCGGTCTCGACCAAATAACGGGCGAAATGGGTGCGTGAAATCAAATCGGGGTTGCCCGCATAGGTGAGTGCGCCTTCAAAGCTGCCATGGATGCCGACTTTGGCCAAACCGGCCGCCATGTCTTTGGCGCGTTCGTGTCTGCCGCCACGGGTGCTTTGTAAACCGTTTTGTATTTCAGGGTTGTCGATGTCAAAGCCCAATCCCACGATATGCACCGTGCGTCCGGCAAAAGACACGGAAATTTCGGTGCCGCTCAAGTAGCCCATGCCCAAAGCCTTGGCGGCTGCAGCAGCGCGGGCCTGGCCGCCGATTTCGTCATGGTCGGTCAAGGCCCATAACTCGACACCATTGGCATGAGCTCGGGCGGCCAGTGCTTCGGGCGTGAGCGTGCCGTCTGAAATGACGGAATGGCAATGCAAATCGGCGTTGAGGATATTCACCATTCCATTCTAGGCGGTGCGCATGTTTTCGATGTGCAGTTTCAGTTTTCTCTGGCCTTGCCAATGGTCAAGTACCAAGCGGTAGGCGAGTTCGGCCTGTGCGGGCAAGGCTTCTTGTCGGCCAAACCAAATGCCATCGACCAATTGGCCATGTAAACGAAGTTTCATCGACAAATGCTTTTCGCCGACGATGCGTTGGTTCAGGATGTCCACCTGGTCTTGGAACAACGGCGATTCAAAGCCTTGTCCCCACACCTGTTCTTGCAATTCCATGGCCACATCGGGGCGCAGGTGCTGCGGCGGCAGTGGGCCATCCGTGGCCAACGAGCGAGTGAGCGTGGCTGCGTCTAGCCATTGCGCGGCGATGTGTTGCAAGGCGTCTTCAAAAGTGGCCAGATCGTCTTCGAGCAAAGTGCAACCGGCTGCCATGGCGTGTCCGCCAAAGCGCAACAACAGGCCGGGGTGCAGTTTGACGACGGCGTCCAATGCGTCGCGCAAATGAAACCCTGGCACCGAACGGCCTGAGCCTTTGAGCACCGCCTGCCCGTCCGATTCGCTGGCGGCAAACACAAAACATGGACGGTGGTGCAAGTCTTTCAGGCGTCCGGCCACGATGCCCACCACGCCCTCGTGAAAGGCTTCGTCAAACAGGCACAACGCTGGTGGTGGCTCGTCCTCTGGGTCTAACAAGGACTCCGCAAGTAGCAACGCTTGTTCGCGCATACCGGTTTCGATGCTGCGGCGTTCTCGGTTGATGGCGTCGAGCTGTTGCGCCAATTGCATGGCTTGGGCCGGGTCATCGGTGCGCAAGCATTCAATGCCTAAGCGCATGTCTGACAAGCGGCCCGCAGCGTTGATGCGAGGCCCCAACGCAAACCCCATGTCCTGGCTGATGGCCTGCGACGGCTCGCGTCCAGCCACCTGAAACAAAGCCGCCATGCCAGTGGGCAACAAACCGCGTCGCATTCTGGCCAAGCCTTGCGACACCAAACGTCGGTTGTTGGCGTCGAGCTTGACGACATCGGCAACGGTGCCCAATGCCACCAAGGGCAACAGGCTATCCAAACGCGGTTCGCTGACTTTGTCAAACACGCCGCGCTCACGCAAGCAAGCCCGCACTGCCAACAGCACATAAAACATGACCCCAACGCCTGCCATGTGCTTGCTGGCAAAACCACAACCCGGTTGGTTGGGGTTCACCAAGGCATCGGCCTCGGGCAGCGAAGCGCCTGGCAAATGGTGATCGGTCACCAGCACTTGCATGCCCAATTGACGCGCAGCAGCCACGCCTTCGACACTGGCGATACCGTTATCGACTGTCACCAACAATTGCGCGCCCATGCCATGCACGCGTTGAGAAATAGCGGGCGTGAGGCCGTAGCCATCGACCACGCGGTCGGGTACCAAAAAATCCACATGCGATGCGCCCAGCAACGCCAACCCGCGCAAGCCCACTGCGCAAGCGGTGGCACCATCGCAGTCGTAGTCGGCCACGATGCAGATGCGCTTTTTTGCAGTGATCGCATCGGCCAGCAATGGGGCGGCTTGCGCCATGCCTTTCATGCCATCGGGGGGCAGCAATTGCGCCAGCGATACGTCCAGTTCGCCCGGATCGCTGACCCCACGCGCTGCATACAAACGTGCCAGCAAGGGGTGCACGCCAGCCTGCTCCAGTGCCCAGACAGCACGCGGTGGGGCGTCACGCAAAATGAATCTCATGACAACTGCTTCACCCAAGAACGCGGACGTATCTTTCGCCAGACGTGTTGCCACCATGGAGCGGCACTGGCTTTGAGCGTCAGGCTGCGATCGACGCCACACAAGATAACGCTGTCGCCGCGCTGCAAGGCCGGTGCCATCAGGTTGAGCGCCAGTTCTGCAAACGCGCTGGCCCAGGCGGTGGGGTCGTGTTGCAAGTAGGTGTCGCGAAGTTGGGTGTGCAGATGCACGCCGCTGTGCGATTGCGATGGCAGCGGGCCGCAACCACTGACCCAAAACGAATTGATGGGCTGTGGCCGCTTGGCGTTCAGAGCGTGTGTGTAGAGCAGCATTTGCATTTCATTTTGCAAACGACGCAGCAAGCGCTGGGCCGGGGTTTGTTCTGACAGCTGCTCAATATCATGCAATGCATGCATGTCTTGCAAACAAGCGCGTTCCAAAGACACGCACGGCAATGATTGAAACACCGGTGCATGGGCTAAAAAACGACCCGTTGCAAACGGGTAAAGATGGATACCGTCTTCTTCAAAAAAAGCTTGCATGGCCTGCATGAAAGTCAGCGAATCGTCTGGGTTCAGGAGGCATGGCGGGCTGATGCGAATGCGGCCTAGGTTGAATTCGCAATGAACCAAATCGATGAATGCCCAACCGTGGCCTGCTTCGCCAGACAAACCCATGCGTGCAGCATGCCAGGCCGCCATCGGCAATTGGTCCGGCTGGACCGACCAGCCCATGGCTTGCGCCAGCGCCGATTCATGGGCACAACAGGGGCTGTTGGCGGGTAATGTATTGGCAGAAGATAAAGATGCATCCCCGAGTGTTTCTAAAGACGGCTGCATGGGCAACGCCTGAAGTGCTTGCGCCCAAGGGTGGGGGGTGATGGCGGGGTCGTGTGCCGATGAAGAAGGCCACAAGGCATAAGCCACCACATGCACGTGTATGGAATCACGGGTTGTCATGCAAGAGATTGTGCCGTGGTGCCACAATCGCTATCCATGACTCCTATCCCATGGCCTTTTGAGTGGTTGATCGGCTGGCGCTACACCCGCGCCGCACGTGCCGCTCGCCGCAACCGCTTCATCTCTTTCATCTCTTCGGTCTCCATGCTGGGCATCGCGCTGGGCGTGGCCGCGCTCATCATTGTGTTGAGCGTCATGAACGGCTTTCAAAAGGAAGTGCGTGACCGCATGTTGGGCGTGTTGTCGCACATAGAAGTGTTGGCCTATACCAGCGCTTCGCTCAACGATATTCCTGCGTTAGAGAAGCCATTGGCGCAACACCCCGAGGTGCTGGCGTATGCCCCTTTCGTGTTGTCGCAAGTGCTGATGGCGCAAGGTGAAGACATGCGCGGTGCGATGGTGCGTGGCATCGATCCCCTGCAAGAAACAGCCGTGACGGACGCAGTGGCGCAAGTTGATCCCGACATATTGGCGCAACTGCAGGCTGAATCTTTTGCGGTGGTGTTGGGCGCTGAGTTGGCTCGCCAACTGGGGGTGAAAACCGGCGAGCAGGTGACGTTGATCGCACCGGGCGGGCAGGTCACCCCCTTGGGTGTGGTGCCTCGCTTGAAGCAATTGCGTGTGGTGGGCTTGTTGGACACCGGCCATTTTGAATACGATGCCAGCTTGGCGTTGGTGCATATCAGCGATGGACAACGCATCTTCCGCTTGGAGGGCCCCACCGGCCTGCGGGTCAAACTCAAAGACCCGCAACGTGCACGCGAGGTGGCGGCTGAGCTCGCACCGCAATTGGGCGACGAAGTGATGGTGCGCGACTGGACCCGCGCCAACCGCACTTGGTTCGCTGCGGTGCAAATTGAAAAACGCATGATGTTCATCATCTTGACCTTGATTGTTGCCGTGGCCGCTTTCAATTTGGTCAGCACCCTGGTCATGACAGTCACCGACAAGCGCGCCGATATCGCCATCTTGCGAACCTTGGGTGCAAGCCCGGCGAGCATCATGGCCATATTCGTGGTGCAAGGTGCATTGGTCGGTGTGATGGGCACCTTGTCAGGCTTGTTGCTGGGCTTGTTGGTGGCGTTCAACATTGGCAGCATCGTGCCCGCCATCGAACGCGCTTTGGGCGCGAGTTTTTTACCCCGCGATGTTTACCTGATTAGCCGCATGCCCAGTGACCCGCAATGGGCAGACATCGGTCCCGTGGTCATCATCGCCCTGGTGTTGGCATTGGCTGCCACGCTTTACCCGAGCTGGCGGGCCAGTCGCATCGATCCAGCGGAGGCACTGCGCCATGAATGAACCGGTGTTATCTGCACAAACTTTAGGTCGGCGTTTTCACGAAGGCGTTATAGATGTCACGGTGTTGCAAGACGTGGATTTCCAACTCCATGCTGGTGAAACGCTGGCGGTGGTGGGCGCGTCGGGTTCTGGCAAAAGCACCTTGTTGCATTTGCTTGGCGGGTTGGATACGCCGACCACTGGCAGTGTGCAATTACATGGCCAGGCTTTGCGAGGACTGGACGCCGCCGCATTGGGGCGGTTGCGTAACCGGCATTTGGGCTTCATCTACCAGTTTCACCATTTGCTGCCGGAGTTCCATGCTTTAGACAACGTGGCCATGCCTTTGTGGATTCGGCGCATGCCACGGGCTGAGGCCGCCATGCAGGCGCAGGCCATGCTGCATGCGGTGGGTTTGTCAGACCGCATTCAACACACACCGTCTGAATTGTCAGGAGGAGAACGCCAAAGGGTGGCGATAGCCCGCGCCTTGGTGACCCGACCAGCGTGTGTGTTGGCCGATGAACCCACCGGCAATCTGGATCGCGGCACCGCCGACAAAGTGTTTGCGCTGATGTTGCAATTGGCCAAACAACAAGGCACAGCATTTGTGGTGGTCACGCATGACGAGACTTTGGCGGCGCGTTGCGACCGGCAATTGCGCTTGGTCGCAGGGCGGTTGCAGCCCTGATTGCCCACCCTCAGAGCATGTATTGGATAGACAGCCATTGCCATTTGGATGCCGCTGAATTTGACGCTGACCGTCAAGCGGTTCGCGATTCAGCCCGTTCTGCGGGTGTGGGCTTGTGCGTGTTGCCAGCGGTGGAGGCGGCCAACTTTGACACTGTTCGCCTGCTGGCGCATACACACGGTGATGTGTATGCGTTGGGCATACATCCTCTGTACACACCCCGGGCGCAAGCGCAAGATTTGCAAACACTGGACCAGCAGCTGCGTTTGCACCGCAGCGACAAGCGCTTGGTGGCCGTGGGGGAAACAGGGCTCGACGGATGGGTGCCGGGCCTGGACATGGCGACACAGCAACGGTTTTATACCGCCCAGTTGCAATTGGCGCGACTACACAGATTGCCGGTCATATTGCATGTGCGGCGCAGCGCGGATCTGTTGTTGAAAGGTTTGCGCCAAACGCCTGTTCAAGGGGGCATTGCCCATGCATTCAATGGCAGCTTGCAGCAAGCCCGCCAATTCATCGACCTGGGTTTCAAGCTCGGCTTTGGCGGCGCATTGACTTACGAGCGTGCGCTGCAATTGCGTCGCTTGGCGACTGAATTGCCACTGGACGCGTTGGTACTGGAAACCGACTCGCCCGATATACCGCCGCATTGGTTGTATGTGACCGCCGCACAGCGCGAGGCGGGAGCGGCCCAGGGCCGCAACACGCCAGACCAAATGCCGCGTATCGCGCAGATGTTGGCAGATTTGCGCGGGGTGTCTTTGGAGGAAGTGCAGTGGGTAACGACGCGCAATGTGCGACAGGCGCTCGGGATGGGCGATGACTGGTTGCAGGTTTGCAGGGCTAACGCCCAGAACTGACGACAATCCCCCCATGACAGCCGCTCCCTCCCCACTCCCGCCAGTGAATATGTCCGAGCACGGCAAGGTGCGGTATTTGCATTTGGGCACGGCTTGGGTGCAAGGGTCAATGTGGCTGAAAAAACCTAACGACATCGAGTTGGAATATGTGCAGCGCATGCAAGCATGGCTGTTGTTCCACGAGGCCGATGACGTGGCCGATTTACACGCCATGCAATTGGGTTTGGGCGCAGCAACCTTGACCAAACATTGCTACCGCGTGCTGAATATGCGCACCACAGCGATTGAACTCAATCCGCAAGTGGTGGCCGCCTGCCGCACTTGGTTTGAATTGCCGCCTGACGACGAGCGCTTGAATGTGGTGCTGGGCGATGCGGCAGAAGTGGCCGCGCATACGCACTGGCAAGCTCAGATTGATGTGCTGCATGTCGATTTGTATGACGACCAAGCCGCTGCGCCTGTTTTAGATGACCCGGTGTTTTATGGCCATTGCAAAAACCTGCTGACCTCCAACGGTTGCATGGTGGTCAATTTGTTTGGCCGTTCTTCCCGTTTCGAGCGTTCGCTGGCGCATATCAGCGACGCGTTTGGCGCTGATGCCTTGTGGGCGTTCAGCCCGACCCGCGAAGGCAATACCGTGGTGTTGGCTCAACGTAAGGCATCGCGTCCTGCCCAAGACAGCCTTCAAGCGCGGGCCGCGCAGATACAAGCCCGCTGGCGTTTGCCTGCACCGCAGTGGTTGCGCCAATTCAAACCGGTTGCTGCATAGGTGACAATGTCGCTTCTGTGCATCAGAGGGGTGCTCTCGTGTCAATCAAAAGCCAAAAAGATTTTGTGTCAGGGGTGATGTTTACCGTCACTGGTGCGGCATTCGCTTGGCACGCGGCAACCGCTTACTCGGTCGGCACAGCTGGACAAATGGGCCCAGGCTATTTCCCCATGGTGCTGGGCTTGGTGTTGGTGTTGTTGGGCAGTTTCATCATGTTTTTTGCATTGGTGGTGGAAACCCCTGACGGTGGATCCATTGGCGATTTCGCGTGGCGTCCGCTGTTTTGTATTTTGGGCGCCAACGTGTTGTTTGGTGTGTTGTTGGGCGGCTTACCGATGTGGGGTTTGCCTTCCATGGGGCTGATGGTGGCTATTTATGCCTTGTGCGGATTGGCTTTGCTGGCCGACCCCAACCGCTTCACGCTGCGGCGCTGGCTGGTCCTGGCCAGCATCTTGGCCGCAGGCAGTTATCTGGTTTTTATCAAATCCTTGGGCCTGACCATGCCGGTGTGGCCTTTTTTTCTGACCCCCTGATCGGATAGCCATGGATTTGCTCGCCAACCTTGCCACCGGTTTTGCAGTTGCCGGCACACCGATCAATTTGCTCTATGCCTTGGTCGGTTGCTTATTGGGTACCTTGATTGGCGTGTTGCCCGGCATCGGGCCCGTGGCTACCATCGCCATGTTGTTGCCTGTGACCTATGCTTTGCCACCGGTGTCGGCATTGATCATGTTGGCGGGTATTTATTACGGCGCGCAATACGGCGGTTCAACCACCGCCATATTGGTCAATTTGCCAGGCGAATCTTCTTCGGTGGTGACCACACTCGATGGCTACCAGATGGCGCGTCAAGGGCGTGCCGGTCCGGCCTTGGCAGCAGCAGGCATGTCCTCCTTCATAGCGGGTTGTGTCGGCACGTTGTTGTTGGCGGCCTTTGCGGCACCGTTGACAGAAGTGGCGTTTGCGTTCGGTCCCGCAGAATATTGTGCGTTGATGGTGGTTGGCTTGATCGGCGCGGTGGTGTTGGCCTCGGGTTCTTTGCTCAAGGCCATCGCCATGATCATTTTCGGATTGCTGCTGGGCTTGGTGGGGACCGACATCAACTCTGGCATGGCACGCTTCACGCTGGACATGCCAGAGTTGGCCGATGGCATTGGTTTTGTTGCTGTGGCCATGGGCGTGTTTGGTTATGGCGAAATCATCAGCAATTTGTCCAAAAGCGACATTGACCGCGAGGTGTTCACCGCCAAGGTGCAGGGCCTGATGCCCACGCGCGAGGACATTCGCCACATGATGCCCGCGGTGTTGCGCGGTACGGTGCTGGGCTCGTTGTTGGGCGTGTTGCCAGGCGGCGGCGCCGTGCTGGCGTCGTTTGCCTCTTACACGCTGGAGAAAAAAATCAAGCTCAAATCCGGTGAATTACCGCTCGGCCAAGGCAATATCCGAGGCGTGGCCGCGCCCGAATCGGCCAACAACGCAGGTGCGCAAACCTCTTTCATTCCATTGTTGACCTTGGGTATTCCGCCCAATGCGGTGATGGCCTTGATGGTCGGTGCCATGACGATTCACAACATACAACCGGGCCCGCAGGTGATGACGGTGAACCCCGAACTGTTTTGGGGCCTGATCGTGTCCATGTGGATCGGCAACTTGATGTTGATCGTGTTGAATTTGCCGATGATTGGCTTGTGGATCAAATTACTCACCGTGCCCTACCACTATTTGTTTCCGGCCATTGTGTTGTTTTGCGCGATCGGTGTCTACACCACCAACAACTCCACCTTCGATATTTGGTTGGTGGCCTTGTTTGGTTTGGCGGGGTATGTGTTCACCAAACTGGGTTGTGAACCGGCGCCTTTGTTACTGGGTTTCATCTTGGGCCCTATGTTGGAGGAATACCTCAAGCGGGCATTGAAGTTGGCTCGCGGTGATTGGTCGGTGTTCATCACCCGGCCGTTGTCAGCAGCTTTGCTGGCACTGGGCCTGCTGCTGTTGTTGTTGGTGCTGTTGCCAGCCATCAAATCCAAAAGAAAAGAAGCGTTCGTAGAAGACTGAGTGTGTTGCCATGATTGAACATCCCGACAGACGTGCGTTGCACAACGAAGTGCATGCACGCCCCCCCGAACCTATGCAAGCACCGCTGGCCATCAGCCATGTGGTGATGCTGGCTGACAGCACGGCGCGAGAAGCCAGCCGCGGGCATTTACAAGCCTTATTGCGTGACCACCATTTGCCCGTGCCAGATGCGCACACCAACCATTTGCGGCTAGAGATTGGCACTTGGCGGTTGCGCTGGGAATTGCACACCGAATTTGTCACCTGGACCTTCATGGTCGATGCCCCAGAGGGCTTGCCCAACACCGACGATTACGGCATGGCCTTGCGTTCATTGCCCCAGCAATGGCTTGACCAATTGCCAGGCCAATGCCTGGCGCGAATCAACCTGTGGGCAAAACGGACCCATGATCTGAGTGACCGCGATGAATTGCACCAACAGTTCCGCGAAGATTCTCTGGTGGCGTGTCAATTGGCCGAAGGCACGGCGACCTTGCACACCGATTTTCAAATCGGTCCCGACGGTTGTTCGCGCATGTTGTTGCGGGTAGGGCAGGTTTCTCAACGCCGTCTGGGTCGCATGGTGCAGCGTCTGCTGGAAATCGAAACCTACCGCATGATGGCTTTGTTGGGTTTGCCGGTGGCGCGCAGCGCTGCACCTTCTCTGGCGCAGGCTGAACAAGAGCTTGCCGATTTGGCCCAAGCCATTCGCAGCGCCCGACACGACGAAGAAGCCGTGTTGCTCGAACGCTTGACCCGATTGGCTGGCCAAGTGGAGGGCTTGTACGCATCGCAACACTCGCGGTTTTCTGCCAGCAAAGCCTATTTCGAATTGGTAGACCGGCGCATACAAGATATCCGTGAATCCCGATTACCCGGCTTTCAGTCGATCGGTGAATTCATGGATCGGCGTTTGTCGCCTGCCCGCAGCACGTGTGATTGGGTGGCCAGACGTCAAACCGCTTTGTCTGAGCGGGTGTCGCGCATGAGCAATTTGTTGCGCACACGCGTGGACTTTCAACAAGAACAAAGCAGCCAAGCCTTGCTGGCGGCAATGAACAAGCGCCAAGGCATGCAACTCAAATTGCAAACCACGGTCGAGGGCTTATCGGTGGCTGCCATCACCTATTACATTGCTGGCTTGATGCACTATGTCGCCGAGGGCCTGGCCGCCAAAGGTTGGGTCAATGATCCGACCATGGCCACTGCGTTGGCCGTGCCGGTGATTGTGCTGGTGGTCTGGTGGTTCACCCGCCGATTGCACTACAAGGTATTTCGTCCTGACGCATAAATTTTTTCTCCCGCCCGTGCCGCACTGCGGTTTTTTTCTTCCTCTCGCCACTACAACATGTCTTTCCAGTTCA
>SXWY01000075.1 GCA_005789825.1 Burkholderiales bacterium
AACGATGGGCTTGGGCATGAAGGTCGCGGTTTTGCCGTAGGCATTGGCCACGTTCCACACCACGTATTTGAGTTTTTGGGTCCAGTCGGCACGCTCTACCAAGGTGCTGAATTTGGTGCCAATTTCGTTTTGGCCGGCGCCCGCCACTTCGTGGTGGAACACTTCCACAGGAATGCCCATTTCTTCGAGCAGCATGACCATTTCGGCGCGCATGTCTTGGGTGCTATCGACCGGAGGCACGGGGAAATAGCCGCCTTTGACAGTGGGACGGTGGCCACGGTTGCCGCCTTCGAGTTTGGCGCCGCTGTTCCATGGAGCTTCGTATTCGTCGATCTTGAAGAATGCGCCGGACATTTCATTGCCCCATTGCACATTGTCAAAAATAAAGAACTCTGGCTCGGGACCGAAGTAAGCTGTGTCGCCCATGCCGGACGCTTTGAGGTAGGCCTCTGCACGCTTGGCGATGGAACGTGGGTCGCGGTCATAGGCTTTGCCGTCGCCGGGTTCCAGCACGTCGCAAGACAACACCAGTGTGGGCTCTTGGAAGAAAGGGTCGATAAATGAAGTATTGGCGTCGGGCATGAGCAACATGTCAGAGGCTTCAATGCCTTTCCAGCCAGCGATGGAGGAACCGTCGAATGCATGGCCTTCGGTAAATTTGTCTTCGCTGAACGCGGAAATCGGCACGCTCACGTGCTGTTCTTTGCCACGGGTATCGGTAAAGCGGAAGTCAACAAATTTGATTTCGTTGTCTTTGACATCCTTCATGACGTCGGCGACGGTCTTGGCCATCAGTTTCTCCTGAGAGGTTAGTGGAAATAGAAAACTCGCCATTGTCGTGCATGATTTATGCCACCCGCCAGCGAACCCTCAAAAAGTTCCTTGGGAACGCCCAATTCGCAGTTGGCTGGGAAATTTCACAACCGTAGCGCCACTGTTACGCCAAATTTGCTGTTTCTGCAGGTTTATTTTATGCACTTTTTAGGTGCACCGCAATCAACGCACCAATTCAGGGCCTAATTTTGCACCAGATCTGTGCAATCCAGCGACCAACTGCTTAAACGCTGCCTCCACCGTCTGGTGCGGGCCTTTCACCCCGAGTTCGATGTGCCGACCGTATTCGGGATGGTCAACGCTTGGCAAGCTGAACACCTTGATGGCTGCAAATTCGGCTTCAATCGCCTCCATCAAGGGCGTGAGGGTGGCTTCCATCGACCCCATGACGATCACCGATTTCTCCATGCGTTCGCCCGGACGCGCCAAGTCTGCATAAAAAAAGGACAACACAGCTTCGATCATCGGCCAAGCCATGACAGGAAAGCCGGGCACAAAATGCACCGTGCCTGCCGGTCCGCGACAAGTAAAGCCCGGGATTTTGTTGTAAGGGTTAGGAATGATGTCTGCGCCCGCAGGAAAACGTCCCATGTTCAAGCGGTGCAGGTTGTCTTCACGAAGCGGCTCGTAAGGCAAGCCTTGTTCCAGCGCCACGTCACGGGTACGTTCGCGAATCAGTTGTTCAGCTTGCGGATGCAACACCAACTCCAGCCCCAATGCTGCAGCAGCCGATTGGCGCGTGTGGTCATCGGGTGTCGCACCAATGCCGCCGCAACAAAACACCACACCAGGTTGGTGGAATGCGCGTTGCAATGTTTGTGTCAATCGGTGCGGATCGTCGCCCACGTAATCGGCGTAGGCCAAACCCAAACCGCGAAGCGACAGCAATTCAATGACTTTGGGCAGGTGTTTGTCTTGTCGCTTGCCGGAGAGTATTTCGTCACCGACAATGATCAAGCCGAATTCAGGCAATGTGTTTTGCATATTCATGCGGTCAATGCTATCAAGGACGGTTTTGTGAAAAGAAGACATTTCATTGGCGCAATAGCGCTGGGTACGGGCGGACTGGCTGTGGGTTGGGGGCTGTGGCCCGCTCGCCAAAGGTTGATGCCTTCCAAGCCCTTGCCTCCTGTGGCCTCTCATCCTGCTTTCAATGGCTGGGTGCGGATTGGCGAAGACGATCGCGTCACCGTGGTCATGGGTCGCAGCGAAATGGGACAAGGTTCTCACACAGGTTTGGCCATGCTGTTGGCCGATGAGCTCGGCGCACGCTGGGACCAAGTGCAAATCGAGCAAGCACCTTTTGACAACATCTACAACAACCAATCCGTCGCTGCAGATGGTTTGCCGTTTCATCCTGACAACCAAGGTCAACTCAAACGCGCTGCGCAATTTTTGACAGGCAAAACCATGCGCGAATTCGGTTTGATGATGACGGGTGGCTCGTCTAGCATCAAAGACCTCTGGTTGCCGATGCGCGAGGCCGGTGCCAGTGCGCGAGCCATGTTGGCGCAAGCCGCAGCGGCGAAATGGCAATTGCCTGTGAACGACATGGTGGTGGCCGATGGCGTGGTGTCGCATGCTTCTGGCCGATCGGCGCGTTTGGGTGAGCTGGCCCTGCTTGCCGCACAGCAACCCCGCCCTGATACCGTCACACTCAAAACCCCTGCGCAATTCCGCTTCATTGGCCGTTCTATGCCGCGCCTAGAAACGGTCGACAAAGTGAACGGCCGCGCCATCTTCGGCTCCGATGTGCGCCCGCCGGGTTTACTGTTTGCCTGCATAGGCATGAACCCCGAAGTGGGCGGCGCTTTGCAAAGCCTGGACGACTCGCAGGTGAAAACCATGCCAGGTGTGAAAAAAATATTGGCCGTGCCCGAGTTGTATGGCAGTACCGCCGCAGTGGCGGTGGTGGCGCAAACCACCTACCAAGCCATGCAGGGTTTGCGCAAATTGCCCGTGGAATGGTCGCCAGGTAAAGCCTCAGACATATCGGATGCCACGGTGCAAACCAGCTTTAAAGAGGCTTTAGACACTGACAACGGGTTCACGTATTTTTCACATGGCGACGCTGACGATGCGATTGCCGCTTCCAAGCGACTGGTCAAAGCCGAATACAGCGCGCCCTATTTGGCGCATGCCGCCATGGAACCGCTCACCTGTACCGTGTGGTTCAAAGACGGAGCAGCACAAGTTTGGGCGTCGACACAAATCACCGATCTGGCACGCCATGTGGTGGCCAAGGTGCTGGGTATTTCGTCTGACCAAGTGCAGCTGCATCTGACCTTGCTGGGCGGCGGTTTTGGACGGCGGCTTGAAATGGATGTGATTGCGCAAGCCGCTTTCATTGCCAAAGCCTGCGAGGGCACACCGGTTCAAGCGCTGTGGGATCGCACGCAAGATCTGCAACACGATTTTTATCGGCCTGCCGCCGTCAGTCGTTTCACCGCTGCGCTGGACGACAACGGCCAATTGACCGCTTGGCACAACCTGTCCGCCAGCCAAGCCGTATTGCCCCAAGTGCTCAACCGTTTGTTTGGTTTACCTGCGGCGGGCCCCGACAAAACCACGGCCGAAGGCGCATTTGACCAAGCGTATGAATGGCCGAACGCGAAGATCAGCCATTGCGCCGTGGACCTGCCCATGCCTGTTGGGTTTTGGCGCTCCGTCGGACATTCGCACCAAGCGTTTTTCAAAGAAAGTTTTGTTGATGAAGTGGCCCATGCAGCAGGACAAGATGCACTGGCGTTTCGGTTGTCGCTGCTGAAAAACCATCCGCGCCACGCCAAGGTGTTGCAAACCGTGGCAGAAAAAAGCGCATGGAAAAACTCCGCGTATAAAGCGCCAGACGGTAGCCAACGCGCCATGGGCTTGGCGTTGCACGAATCCTTCGGCAGCATCGTCGCGCAAGTGGTGGAGGTGTCGGTGTTGCAACAAAAAATCAAAGTACACCGGGTGTGGTGTGTGATCGATTGCGGCACTGCCGTCAATCCCGATTTGATTGCCCAGCAAATGGAAGGCTCTGTGGCTTTCGCCTTGTCCGCTGCGCTGTACGGCCGTATCCAGTGGAGCAAAGGACGGGTTCAACAAAGCAATTTCCACGATTACCCAGTATTGCGCATGCCTGACATGCCCAAGGTAGATACTTTCATCATGGCCAGCAACGCTACGCCTGAGGGCGTGGGTGAACCAGGGACGCCCCCTTTGGCACCCGCTGTTGCCAGTGCCGTGTTCACGTTGACCGGCCAACGCTTGCGATCGCTTCCGTTCACTTTGGCCAACCCATCAACCTGATGCGGTACGCATAATGGACGCCATCACTAACCACTGCAAAGGGCGAGCGAATGAATGCGGATGAATTGATGGTGCTGCCATTGCCTGATGGCGTCAGGTCCCGCCATATGCGCATCGACACGGGGCTGGATATGCATGTGCTCGAAGCTGGCCATCCCCAGACAGGCAGCGCCAGCAAGCCTTTGGTGGTCTTGTTGCATGGGTTTCCAGAACTGGCCTTCAGTTGGCGTCATCAGTTAACCGCGCTTGCAGACGCTGGCTTCCATGTGGTCGCGCCAGACCAACGCGGCTATGGCCGCACGCATGGCAGTGATGACGATGTCGACGGCGACTGGCGGGCTTGCAACATGCTGCGGTTGGTTGACGATGTGCTGGCGTTGGTCAAGACATTGGGCCATGGCCATGTGCATGCGCTGATTGGGCATGACTTTGGTTCGCCGGTGGCGGCTTGGTGCGCGTTGAGCCGTCCCGATATTTTTCGCAGCGTGGTGCTGATGAGTGCGCCTTTTGCTGGCCCGCCAGACGCCGCCACTGCTGCGCAAACACACGCCTTGCTGACACAACAAGTCGCTGCGTTAGAGCAACTGCCCGAACCACGACAGCATTACCAGTGGTACTACTCCAACCGCCAAGCTAACCATGACATGTGGCATGCACCGCAAGGTTTGCATGATTTCATGCGGGCTTACTACCATGTCAAGAGTGCAGATTGGACACCCAACCAACCGTTTCGGCTCAAGGCTTGGGAAGCCAGCGAATTGGCGCAACTGCCGCATTACTACGTCATGCCCGCTGGGAAAAACATGGCGCAAGCCGTGGCCGAATTCATGCCCGATGCAGACCATATCAACGCATGCCAATGGTTGCCAGACAGCGATTTGCATGTTTACAGCGCCGAATACACCAGACGCGGTTACCAAGGCGGCTTGCAGTGGTACCGATGCGCCACGGACCGCGACGAATTCATCGCGTTATCCCAATACAGCGGACAAACCATTCAAGTGCCCTCGGCCTTTATCGCAGGTACCAGCGACTGGGGCGTCTACCAATTTCCCGGGGCGTTTGAAAAAATGCAAACACAGGCATGCAGCGACATGCGGTTTTGCGAACTGATTGCAGGCGCTGGACACTGGGTCCAACAAGAGCAGGCGCAGCGTGTGAACCGGCGCCTGCTGGATTTTTTAAGTCAAGTCTGAACGGCTCTCAACCGATCAGATCCACTTTGCCATTGGTGTCCATCACGCCAGTGATCACGCTGAGTTTGGGATGGCGTTTTTTGACACCCTCGCGAAATGCTGCCAGTGCTTCGCCATGGGCCTCGGTTTCAGCATCGCGCTTGGATACAGCCGCGTCGCCGAATGCCAATTTGGCCGCACCACAATCGCGGTGGCTGATACCCACCACGCGCTTGATTTTGTGCAGTGAAACGGTGACATCCAAATTGTCCCAATAGGTTTTGTGCCACGCTTCAAATTTGGGATGTACCGCACCTATAGGGCCACCCGCCATCACAAAATGGCTGTAGTTGTCCTCCAACTTGTCGCGGCTGACGCCTTGCAGCAAGCCCATGTATTGCCAGCTGAGTGTGGTGAAGCGAGGGTCGATGCAGTTGATCAACATGGATTCGTAATTACCGCTGGCGGCCATGCCCGCGCCTGGCACAGCCAACGCCAAACCCGTGGCCATGGCACCGGCAGCGCCCCAGTTCAAAAACGCCCGTCGCCCGATGGCGTTGGTATGCACGGCATCTGGCAGTGTGCAACAAGCGCATGGCGCGATTTTGTGAGAGATAGATTTGAACAGGGGTTGTGACATAGGCTTCACCTTTTGTAATGGATGGATTCAACTGGCTCGGTGTTGGCGGACCGCGATGAGACCGCCATGAAAAAGATCAGCATAGTCACTGATCGGCACAAACTTCTTCAACTGAAGCAAGAAAAAGCGCAATTCAGGGTTTTTCACTAGCCAATATGGCGGTTTCCTTCAAGCCCGCGTATTGCGTGTGGCGCTGGATAAATACCAATTGGTTAATTTTCTCCTCTTCCACGCCCAACAAGGACATGGTGTGCGTTGCCAAACTCAAACTGACCTCAAACGCATCTGGAATGACCTCGTGCGCGCCCGCTTGTTTGAGCAACACCATGTCGTGTTCGTCACGGGTTCGGACCAACACTGGGACGCTGGGCGCATGTTTATGCACCAAAGCGATCACACCCAATGCCGTGGTTGTGTCGTCAAAACTCACCACCACCGCAGACGCACGGTTCAAGCCTGCAGACACCAAATTGGAGAGCTGGAACGAATCACCTACCTCTGCATGGTGTCCATCCAAGACAGCTGTTTTCACCACCTCTGGGTTCACGTCCAAAGCGATATAAGAAATATTTTGTTGCGCCAGCAGTTGGCACAAATTGCGCCCGGTGTGACCAAAGCCGCACACCAGCACATGGTGGTCAATGGCCATGGCATGGCTGGCGATGGTGGTGATTTGCAGCGATTGGGTCAACCAATCGTCGGGAGAAAAACGGAACACCAAACGATCGGCATGTTGAATCAAAAAAGGTGTGGCCAACATCGACAACACCATGGCGGCCAGCACCGGGTTGGACCAACGCGGCTCAATCAAACCTTGCGCCAAACCAAGGGTGAGCAACACAAAACCGAATTCGCCGGCTTGCGCCAAATAAATACCGGTGCGCGCTGCAACGCCGTTACTGGCCCCGCCAGCGTAAGCCAATACCGCGATCAAGACCGCTTTGGCCACCACAGGAATGAGTGTCAACACCAACACCCAAGGCCACTGCTGTTGCAACACCTGCCAATCGAGTTTCATGCCGAGTGTGATGAAAAACAATCCCAGCAACACGTCGTGAAAAGGACGGATGTCTTCTTCCACACGGTGCTTGTAATCGGTTTCTGCAATCAACATTCCTGCCATGAACGAACCCATGGCCATGGACAAACCTGCATGCTCGGTGAGCCAGGCCAAGCCCAAAGTGATGAGCAAAATATTCAGCATGAACAGTTCTTCGCTATTGCGGCGATCCACCACACGCAACCACACGCGCATGACCTTTTGTCCACCCCACAGCAACAAGCCCACCAACACCGCGGCTTTGAGCAAGGCCGAGGACAACTCGACCCACACGTTGCCTTCGTTCATTTGGCCCAACGCAGGAATCAGCACCAGCAAAGGCACCACCGCCAAATCTTGGAACAACAGCGCACCAATGACACGACGTCCGTGCTGTGTATCCAACTCGGCGCGTTCAGCCATCATCTTGACCACAATGGCGGTGCTCGACATTGCCAATGCTGCGCCCAACACCACCGCACCCTGCCAGTTCAAGTCCCATGGCAAATTGAAAGAGGCCAGCATGTGGGAAATCAAAAAATGGCCGATCAAGGTGCCTGCCAACATCAACACCACTTGACCCATGCCAAAACCAAACACCATGCGACGCATACCCATCAACTTTGGCAAGTTGAATTCCAAGCCAATCACAAACATCAACAGCACCACACCCAACTCGGCCACCGATGCCACAGCGGCTTCATTGGCTTCAACCAGTGCGCCGCCTTGCGCCAGAAAAATGCCAGCCACCAAATAGCCCAACATCGCAGGTAAGTGCAGCAAACGGCAACCCACTACCCCCACAACGGCGAATAAAAGGTAAATCAATGTGGTGTCGAGAGCAAGCATAGTGATCGCAATGATAGGTGGTTAACATCATCCACCATAACGAACAACATTTGGCAATCATAAATTCACAGAGTTCATCCATGAACGAACACGATCTTCCCCTACTGCAACACGAATGCTTGGATATTCCCAGCATGGACAAATTGCATCCTGCTGCGCCCATGACGCATGCGCCCAAAATATTGCTGCTCTATGGTTCATTGCGCGAGCGTTCATTCAGCCGCTTGCTGGCCGAAGAAGCCGCGCGTTTGTTGCAAACCATGGGCTGCGAAACACGTTTCTTCAACCCCAGTGGTTTGCCTTTGCCAGACGATGCGCCGGACACGCACCCCACAGTGGTGGAACTGCGCGAGCTGTGCGCCTGGAGCGAAGGCATGGTGTGGAGTTCACCGGAACGACACGGCGCCAT